>CAYUAQ010000009.1:0-34086 GCA_964442705.1 uncultured Desulfobacteraceae bacterium | reverse complement strand
TGCCGCCCGTTCGGTGAAAGATCTGAGCGGTTCGGCCTCGAACACGGCTTCCACCGTCACCGCCAGTGCCGGGGAACTGAAGGGACTGATTGCAGCGTCGCGTCCGGGGATCATCGCAGCGGTGGCTGAACTCGAAGCGGCCGTGCATTCGGCCCGCACACTGTTTCGGCGTGGTGCCGTGGTGCTGCAGAGGACGGACAGCCGCTTTTCCAATCTGCAGTACCGCCTCGTGGAAACACTCGGCAACTTGAATCAGGCTACGATCGCGCTCAACCGTTTTCTCGATCTGATCGCCGATCAACCCTCGCAACTCCTGTTCGGAGAACCGCCCCCGCCGCGTCAGGTGGGGAAGGAAAATGGTCCGCCATGAAAAAAGAAACTCGAAAAATGACCCGCTTGCCGGGATTTCTGGTGGCCCTGATGTGCCTGTCGCTGCTGGCAACCGGTTGCGCGTCCCTGAAAAGTCCGCCCCGCAAAGTCTATTTTCATACGCTGGAATACCCCCCGCCGACTTTCGGCAAGCTAAAAACGCTTTCCGTTTCCCTGCGGGTGGAGTCCTTTCAGACGGCGCCCGATTACACCAGCAGGCAAATCATATACCGCGAAGCGGACTACGGCCGCCAGGCTTACATTTATCATAAATGGCATTCGGCTCCGGCCGGTATGCTGAGTTACCTTTTCATGCGTGACCTCAGCCGCTGCGGGCTGTTTGCGGCTGTGGCGGGTCCGGGACAGTCCCTATCCACCGCTTACGCCGTTTCCGGCTTGGTGGATCAGTTCCTGGAAGAGGACACCGCCGAGGGGCGTTTCGCCGTCCTGGCCGTTACCCTGACCCTCATCCAAGCCCGAGGTGGCCCCCGCAACCTCGTTTTCCAGAAGCACTATAAGGTACGTCATCCGATTGAGGGGGAGGAGGCGGTGGATGTGGTCAGTGCCCTGAGCCGGGCCGCAGCCGTCTTTTCCAGACAAGCCATCCGGGATATATACAGCGCACTGACAAAAACGAACAAAAGAGAGGCATCCTAGGGTGGGCATCCGTAAAACCAGACGTTTTTCGACCTACCTGCTGAGAGTCATCGCACTGCTGGTGGTGGGTTCGGTTCTGCTGGGCTCCGGTGTTCTTTACATTTACTTCGGCCGAAAGCTGGAAGCCGAATTCAAGAAGAAGATGCTGGTTCAAAAGGGCCAGGTGGAACTGATCCTGGGTGAGAAAATTGTAAAACTGCAGAACAGCGCCCGTGACCTCAGCCGGGACAACACCATCCGCGTCACCCTGCTCCTCAACGTCCGGTCCAAACTGGAAGACCGCCTCACCAGTCTGTACCCCTCCACCGGCGGAACCTATTTCTTCATTCGCAAAAAAGACGAGACGCTTCTGTATCCTTCCGGATATCCGGATCTGCCCAAGCGTCTCGTCGAGCAGGGACTGGCGACGCTGCCTGCCGGCAGGGTTATTGCCGATGGAGATCATCTGCATTTGATCTGGTGCTTCAGTGCTCCCATCATGAAAAGCTCCGAACGCATGGGAACAGCCTTCGTGCTGTATGATATGGTTGCTGATTTCGGGTTGATCAGCAAACTCTATCACATCATCGACGGCGATATCGTCCTGATTCAGGGCGAGCGCTTCAGCAACCTGACCTCGTTGAAACGATACGATTTAAGCCCGGCCACACTGAACCGGGTGTCCAGCGAACCGGGAACACGCATGTTTCTGAAGCTCGACAAAACCACCCAACTGGCCAGAATAAATGGTCCCGAGAATCTGTTTTTCGTTTTTTCCACCGAAAACCTGGTGCAGGAAAAACAGCGCATTACCCTCCTCATCCTCCTGTTCTCCCTTTCCATCCTGGTCTTTTCAGCCATGCTTTCGTTCTTTCTCGGTCGCCAGCTGAGCAAACCGCTGCTGAAGATGTCCGAAAAAGCCATGCTTATCTCCCGGGGTGAAAAAGACGTTCGCTTCGATGAAAACACCGGCTTCCGGGAGTTCGACCACCTTTCCGGGGCCTTCAACTACATGCTTCAAAACCTCAAGGAGGCCGAACAGCGATCCCGCTATCAGGAACTGCTGCACAGCGTCGATGACGCCGTCTATCTGGTCGATATGCGTGGCAACATCCTGGACGCCAATGACGCCACATTTGCACCGTTGGGCTACAATCGGGAGCGTTTTTCCCGACTCGGACTTACCCATCTTCTTCCGGAAAACGACGCCCGCGAATTGCTGTCCATGTGCACCGGGTCTTCCCTGAAAACCAAACGCCGCATGGAGACTTTCCATCAGACTGACAGTGGTGGCAAGATTCCGGTTGAAATTATTGCCCGCACCATCGAGTACAACAATGAAACGGCGGTCCTGTGTGTCGCCAGGGATATCACCAAGCGTCTGGAAGCGGTAAACGCCCTGCGAGAGAGTGAAGAGCGCTATCGTTCGGTGGTTGAAAACGCCCACGACGGTATTCTGCTGGTCGATGAGCATCTGCACATTATCTTCACCAACAATGAATGCCGACGCATCCTGCAGTACAGCGCCGAAGAACTGGCAGGACGGGATTTCAAGAGCCTTCTGCGGTCATCCAAACCGACTGCGGAAATGGAAAATTACTTGACGGGCGGCGCCGGTATGAATGCCGGGGACGAGTTTGATATCCGCAGAAAAGACGGACAGATCAGACGCTGCAAGATCAGCGTGGGGGTGATCGGCAACCCGTACGGATCGCAGCGATCCGTGCTCCACCTGCTGGACATCACCGAGCGCAGAAAAGCTCAGATGGAAAAAAAGCGGCTGGAGCAGCTCCTGATTCAATCCCAGAAGATGGAGGCCATCGGAACTCTGGCTGGCGGTATCGCACATGATTTCAATAACCTGCTGATGGCCATCCAAGGGCGTATCGCCTTGATAGAGTTACAGCTGGCCTCCGATGACCCCAACGTCGAACACATTCAGGCCATCCTCAGGGCCGTCAAGAGCGCCTCGGGTCTCACCAAACAGCTTCTGGGGTATGCACGGGGAGGAAAATACCAGGTCAAAGTCACGGATATGAACGAGCTGGTGGAAAAAAGCGCCCACATGTTCAGTCGGACCAAAAAAGAAATCACCATGCGCTATGAATACGATCCCGATCTCTGGCCGGTGGCGGTCGACCGCGGCCAGATCGAACAGGTCATGCTCAATCTTTACGTCAACGCGTGGCAGGCCATGCCCGAAGGGGGCACCATGACCCTGGCGACTTCAAATGTGATCCTGGATGACCAGCAGTGCCGTCCTTTTAAGCTGACACCGGGGTGCTATGTGATGGTGACGGTCCAGGATACGGGTATCGGCATGGATGAATCGATCAAAAGCAGGATTTTCGAACCGTTTTTTACGACCAAAAAAATAGGCACCGGCACTGGTCTGGGGTTGGCGTCGGCCTATGGTATCATTCGCAACCACAACGGCATCATCAGGGTGGAAAGCGAAAAGGGGGCCGGCAGCACCTTCACGATTTTCCTTCCCGCCGTGGAAAAAACGATTGAAAGTGAGGAGACCGGCGACGAAACCGGCGGCGAAGTCATTACCGGCAACGAAACACTGTTGTTGGTGGATGCCGAGGAAGGGGTACGCCAGGTAGGCAAACTGATGACCGAAGAGCTGGGCTACGACCTGTTGACGGCCGCCAATGGGGAAGAAGCCGTCTCGCTTTACCGGAATCATGTCCAGCAGGTATCGGTTGTCATTCTGGACATGACCATGCCGGAAATGAGTGGCAGCGAAACCTTTAAAAAACTCATGGAAATCAATCCTGACGTGCGGGTCATTCTGTCCAGCGGTTACGACATGAATGGTGAAATCGACGAATTGCGGCGACGCGGATACGCCGGCTTTATCCAGAAACCCTTCGACCTGGCCATGCTTTCGAGAAAAATCAGAGAGGTCATTGACGAATAGAGCGGGTCGCCTTGTGACGGCTCAGTTAACCGCGCCGGCGTCGGGTTTGGGCTCGGCCCTGGTTTCCGGCAGTGCGAAGGGGCTGTCTTCAGGATAGATGATGATCTCGATGCGACGGTTCAGGCGACGTCCGCTTTCGGTGGCATTGTCGGCAATGGGACGATAGGGCCCCAGGGCACAGGCGGACAGGCGGGTGGGGGACAGGCGTGCTTCCTTCTGCAGAAAATGAACGACAGCCAGCGCCCTGGCTGCCGAAAGCTCCCAGTTGGTGGGAAAGCGATGCTTCAGAGCCTGGCCAATGGGTGTGTTGTCGGTATACCCCCTGACCTGAATCAGCTGGGAGGGTTCCACGCGCACCGTTTCGGCAAATCTCTTCAGCAGTTTCCGGCCCTGCGGATTGAGGTCGGCTTTCCCGGAATCGAACAGGATTCGGTCCACGAACCGCACCTTGATGCGCCCCTGCATGTCTTCCACTTCGATTCCCTGCGCCTCGATCTCTTTTCGGAGACTGGTTTCGATGGTCTTTTTGGTGTCATCCAGGGTGCGGATGACTTTACTTTGCAGAGATATGATAGACTGTCTTTTTTCAATGTCCTTCTGGAGCTTTTTCAGACGTTCTACCAGCCTCTGGTTCGTTTTTTCCAGATCTTGCACGGCCTTGCGGCTGGCGGCCACCCGCTTGCGGTATTTTTCGGCATCCTGGCGGCCTTCCCGGCATTCTTCCCGTAATGCCGCCATGGCGTCCTGCAGGGTGCTGAGTTCTTCTTGTTTGCGCCGAACCTCCTGCGAGCATTGTTTTTTCGCCAAGGCCAACTGACTTTCACAATCCGCTTCCAGCCGGAGGTAGTCTCCCTGTGGCACACATGCGGCCAACAGAAGAGCGGCCGACAACAGGCAGGTCAGGTAGCGGCGTGGGCCGCTTTGCATCCGTGCGCGACACGGGAAAAGGGTTGACCGGTACAATGCCATGCTGGAATTGACTTCCCCTGCTATATGGTATAATTGGTTGTTGCTGTGCGGCAGGCACAACGACGGGTGGAAAAATACGCGTTTGCTGTACGCTTTCAGCCTAAAAGACTAAAATACTTCACAGATAATTGCAAGAAAAGAATTGAGCCGGTGACGGAATGTCTGCACCGGGAAAAAGATTAGGCACCGCGTGAAGCGACACTGTACGGCAGTCCGCGCTGTGAAAAGCGGCGGGAGGCAGTCGCTGCACAGACGGTTATAACAGGGGACTCTGTGGGTCCCGATATTTATTTAAGGAGGTAACCTGCCGTGATGTATTCAAAAACTGTTATGGAACATTTCCGTAATCCGCGCAATGTGGGGGTAATCGAAGACGCCGACGGCGTTGGCGAAGTGGGCAATCCTCTCTGCGGCGACATCATGACCATCTATCTCGATATCGAAGACGATATCATCAAAGACATCAAGTTCCAGACCTTTGGCTGCGGTTCGGCCATCGCCGTTTCCAGCATGATCACTGAAATGGCCAAGGGCAAAAGCATCGAAGAAGCCAAGAAGATTTCAAACAAAGATGTGGCCGAAGCCTTGGAGGGACTGCCGAAAAACAAACTGCACTGCTCCAACCTGGGTGCCGATGCACTGCACATGGCCATCAAAAACTATGAAGACCGCCAGGCAGGCATCACCCGTCCGGAGCCGGTGCGGCGCGAAACCCACGTGCACCGCGAGGGGGACACCTGCTACTGCCCATACTGCGATGTGGAGATCAGAGAAGACGCCACCTTCTGCGAGGCCTGCCAGTCCAATCTCGAGGACGAACACTAACCCCCGGCGAGGAGATTCAATTTCCCATGAAAATCATCAACCTAGACCATATTTCCGCCAATCCCCTGCTGCCGGAGGTCCGGCAGGCCATGATCGAGGCCGTCAACACCGATTTCGGCAATCCTTCCAGCCAGCACCGCATGGGTGAGCTGGCCGCCGAAGCCCTCCACCGTGCACGGCAATCGGTGGCCCAACTGATCAATGCCAAGGCGGAGCGGGAGATCGTGTTTACCTCCGGCGGGACCGAGGCCGTTAACCATGCCGTCAAGGGGGTCGCCTGGGCCAACGCCGAAAAGGGCAATCACATCATCACCTCCAATATCGAACACAACGCCGTCATTCGGAGCCTCAAGCGACTGGCCAGCCAGAATTACCGCATGACCTCGGTTTCGGTGGACCCCACCGGGCGCGTCGATCCTGCCGAAGTGGAGAAAGCCATCACCGACAAAACCATTCTGATCTCCATCATGCACAGCAACAACGAGACCGGCACCATCCAACCCGTCGAAGAGATCGCCGCCATCGCCAGAAAGCACAGGATCCTCTTTCACTGCGATGCCGTAGACTCGGTGGGGGTGGTGCCCATCGACGTGCAGGCGCTGGGCGTCGACCTGCTGAGTTTTGCGTCCAACCCCTTTTACGGCCCCACCGGCGTGGGCGGCCTTTACATCAAAAGAGGTGTACGGGTGTGGCCCCTGCTGGACGGCGGCATCCAGGAACACAACAAGCGGGCCGGCACCGAAAACCTGATCGGCATCATCGGCATGGGCGTAGCCGCAGAACTGGCCCGCAAAAACATGCCTCGACGCATGGAACATACCCGCAGCCTCAGGGATCGATTTCTGGCAGAATTGCCGCAGCACATCGACGAGTATATCATCAATACCAATCTGCAGCACTGCCTTCCCCACATGGTGTCGGTTTCCGTCAAGTACATAGAAGGCGAAAGCGTGGTGCTCATGCTCGACGATGAGAACTTCGCCGTATCCACCCGCTCGGCCTGCGCCACCGGTTCCCTGCGCGCTTCCCACGTGCTGTTGTCACTGGGGCTGGGCCACGCCGATGCCCAGGGAACGCTGGTGATCGCCTTCGGCATCGACAACAACGCGGAAGAGGTAGACGCCTTTTTAAAGGCGCTGGGCAGGGTCGTTAAAACCCTGCGCGACATTTCGCCCCTCTACAAAAAGATGACCGGCCGCAGCAGCGGCTGACGGTTTCGGAAAGAGGAGATAATATATTGATATGACACACGAAGATGCAGGTCACTACAAAGCCAAACACGCCCCCGGCAGCAGCGTCGACCCGGCCATTGAGAAGGCTGTCAGGGAAAAAGTTTCCGACAGCGGTCTCACCTGTGCCGCCGCCCATAAAATCGCCGAGGCCTTTTCCATCGACCCCCTGGAGGTGGGCAAGGCACTGGATCTCATGGAAATCCGCATCCACAAGTGCCAACTGGGGCTCTTCGGCTACAAACCCGAAAAACGCATCATCAAGCCGGCCCCGCATGTTGCTCCGGCGCTTGCCGAGAGGCTTCGCAACGCCTCGCCCGGGGGACGTATCGCCTGCCGCACGGTGTGGGAGATCGCCGATCAGTTCGGCATCACCCGCCTGGAGGCGGCCGCGTCTTGCGAAGCCCTGGATCTCAAGATCGCGCCCTGCCAGCTGGGGGCGTTTTAACAAACCCTAAATCATGGCCATGATGCGGTCCACCAGTTTTTCGATGCCCTCGGCCACATCTTTGATGCCGGGGCCCAGCATGTAGGCCGGCGTGGTCACGATGCGGTGCTGTTCGTCGACGCATATCATATCGACACTGCACGTGCGGTGACGGCCGCCCATGGTTTCGATGGCCGCGGCGGTGTCCACATCGTTGCCGTTGATTCAATCCAGCACATGTTTTTCGAGAACGAAACAGGTGAATTGCCCGCTGAAAACGGGCTGCCCGTCCCGTTCCACCACCACCGCCAGTGTGTGTTTTTGTCCGCTGGCTTCCGTGATGCGGGCTTCGGCCGTCACGGTTTCGCCCACGGACACCGGTTTCAGAAACCGGCAGTCGGCGCTGCCCAGCACCACGTTGGGGTGATTCACCGCCACCATGGCGGCATAATCGGCCAGGCCGAAGATGAAGCCGCCGTGCACCAGGCCCTTCTCATCGGCGGCCATGCAGCCGTCGCAGGTCATCGCCACCCGGCTGCCGCCCGCTTTCAATGCCACCACCCGGCCGCAGAGGCGGGGGTCGATTTTCCGGTGGGTGTTGATTTGCATGGCACCTCCTGTATGGCGCTTTGATCTTTCGGTTTCCGGCGTTCGGCCCCAAAACGAAACCGGTGGCCGGCCCCTGCCGAACCATGGTTCATATTGTCATGCATAGTTATCAGAGACCGGATATGATGGCAATTTTTTATTGACAGCTCTCTGTCGTTGCACTATCAAGTTACCGAAATTCAGGTAGAAGCCTGAAATCAGAATCCAACATAGCATCGATCAGCCATACCAACAGAACCACGAAGGTTTCAGACATCAACAGGATGCCGTGACCTTGCGTGGTTTTTGCTTTTTGTAAGAACCGCTGCAGGCCCATGGTTGACGGCGTCGTTTCTTGAAGAAAGGAGAAAGCGATGAGAAAGATGATTATCGGCCTGTTCTCAGTGCTGGGCATGCTGTTTTTGACGGGAACTGCCCGTGCGCATTTTGGAATGGTGATTCCGTCGGACAACATGGTCATGCAGCAGGACCATCGCAGCGTCACGTTGACCCTGTCCTTTTCCCACCCCTTCGAGGGCCAGGGCATGATTCTGGAGAAACCCAAGGCATTCGGCGTGCTGTTTGAGGGTAAATCCACGGAGCTGCTACCTCGGCTGCAGCCTGCCAGGGTCATGGGACAAAAAGCCTGGCAGATGGATTTTGTCATTAAGCGGCCGGGCGTCTACACCATCTTCATGGAACCCCGGCCTTACTGGGAAGAAGCCGAGGACGGCTTCATCGTCCACTACACCAAGACGGTGGTGGCGGCTTTCGGCGATGACGAAAACTGGGGTGCCGAAGTCGGCCTCAAAACAGAAATCGTGCCGCTGTCCAAACCCTTCGGCCTGTATGCCGGCAATGTCTTTCAGGGTGTCGTCAAGCTCAACGGCAAAGCGGTACCCTATGCCGAAGTGGAAATCGAATACTACAACCGCGATAAGAAGTACCAGGCACCCACCGACTACATGGTCACCCAGACCATCAAGGCCGACGGCAAGGGTGTGTTCACCTACGCCGTACCCTGGTCGGGCTGGTGGGGATTCGCGGCCTTGAACACGGCCGGTTACGCCCTCAAACACAACGGGGAAGAAAAACCCGTTGAACTCGGGGCGGTTATGTGGGTAAAGTTCGAAAAACCCATTAAGCCATAACCGTCCTGCACCATCGGCTCGCCTTTCAAGCGGTTCGTTGAAAGCGACCGTGGGCGACGGCCAAGGGGCCCTCCCGTGAAAGCGAATCCGGAGCAGAAAGGGAAAAAAAGGTCATGCACATTTCCGAAGGCGTCCTGTCCGGACCGGTGCTGGTGTCCGGCGCCGCCCTGGCCGCGGCCGGTACCGCCGTGGGCCTGAAAAACCTGGACTACGACCACGTGGCCAGGGCCGGCATCCTGTCGGCCGCCTTTTTCGTGGCTTCGTTGATCCACGTTCCCATCGGTCCCTCCAGTGTTCATCTGATCCTCAACGGTGTGGTGGGCCTGCTGCTGGGCTGGGCGGCCTTTCCCGTCATTTTGGTGGCACTGCTGCTGCAAGCCGTGCTGTTTCAGTTCGGCGGCATCACCACCCTGGGGGTCAACACCATCATCATGGCCCTGCCCGCGGTGCTGTGCTACTACCTTTTCCGTTCCCTGATTCACAAACGCCGCGGTGTTGGTCTGTCGGCCGCCTTCGCCTGCGGGGCGCTGGCGGTGCTGGGCAGCGCGCTGCTGGCCGCCACGGCGCTGGTGTTCACTGAAAAGAATTTTCTGCAGATCGCCGGCTTGATCATCATGGCGCATCTGCCCGTGATGATCATCGAGGGCATCGTGACCGCTTTCTGTGTCCGTTTCCTCGAGAAAGTGCAGCCCGACATGCTGCCCAGCCAGGCCGGGATCGGGAACTAGCCATTCAATTGAAGCCATAGAGGAGTGTCATGTTTCGACCACCGATCGTCCTTTATAGATATCCTTCGACCGGGAAGCTTGTCGCATTGCTGGCCTTTTTGGCGCTGTCGGTGTTCTGGAGTGTTCCTGTCCACGCCCACAAGGTGACCATTTTCGCCTGGGCAGAGGGCGACATGGTGCACACCCAGAGCAAGTTCAGCGGTGGCCGACGGGTCAAGAATGCCCCTGTTGAAGTCTATGACGCCCAGGGGAAAAAGCTGCTCGAAGGCCGCACCGACGACAGGGGGGAATTCGTCTTCAAATCCCCGGGCAAAGGACCGTTGCGTATCGTGCTGATCGCCGCCATGGGACACAAGGCCCAGTGGACGCTTTCGGCCGGGGAACTTGCCGGTAGCGTAGAACCGTTCGCATCACCCGCCCCTGCGCAGGCCTCGACGTCGGTGGACAAACCTTCACCGGCACCGGCCGCCCCGGCGTCTCCAACCCTTTCCACTGCCGAATGGCAGGCCGCCGTCCAGACGGCCGTTGAAAAAGCGCTGGACAAGAAGCTGAAACCCGTGATCGAACTGCTGGTGGACGCCCAGAACCCCGACCCCTCTTTCAAAGACATCGTGGGCGGACTGGGCTACATCCTGGGGCTGGTGGGTGTGGGGGCCTATTTTAATTGCCGCCGACGTTCCGCTGGTCAGGGAACGAAATGATCAGCGAAGTTTTCGTGGGGGCGCGGTCCGTGATCAGCGGCGTCGACCCCCGAATCCGTATCGCCGTGGCCGCCTTCTATACGTCGGTGGTGGCTGTCGCCAACGACACCACCGCGCTGGTGGCGGCACTGGGGGTGTCGGCGCTGCTGGTGATCCTGGCGCGGCTGCCACTGCTCAAGGTCGCGCGACGTCTCTCGGTGGTGGCCGGATTCCTGGTGCTGATTTGGGCGCTGCTGCCCCTGACTTACGGCGGTCCGGTCATGGGCCGCCTGGGCCCCCTCAGTTTTCACGCCCCGGGAGTCGAGCTTTCGCTGCAGATCACGCTAAAATCCGTGGCCATCGTGACGGCTTTCATCGCGCTGGTGGCCACCATGGACATCGCCACCCTGGGACACAGCCTCATTCGACTGAAAGTGCCGGCCAAGGTGGCCTACCTTTTGCTGATGACCTACCGATACATCTTCGTGCTGGAGCAGGAGTACCAGCGCCTGCTCAGGGCCGCACGCATCCGCGGATTCAAACCGGGAACCAACCTGCACAGCTACCGCACCTACGCCTACCTGGTGGGCATGCTCTTCGTACGTGCCGCCAACCGTGCCCAGCGGGTACACCAGGCCATGAAGTGCCGCGGGTTCAGGGGCAGGTTCTACAGCTTGGCACGCTTCAAGGCCTCCGGGGCCAGCTGGCTTTTCGCCCTGCTGATGGCAGCGGTGTGTACAGGACTCATATGGATGCAAACCCAAGGATTTCGAATTGGATTCTTCATCTGAACACACCCCCCTGATACGGCTGAAAAACATCTCCTTCGGTTTTCCGGGTGTAAGCCCGATCCTGCAGGGGCTCGACCTGACACTGGAGGCATCCGACCGCATCGGCCTGGTGGCGCCCAACGGCAGCGGCAAGACCACCCTCTTTCACCTCATCATGGGCCTGATCCCCCCAACCGCTGGCACCGTCGAGCTCTTCGGCAAACCCATGAAAAGTGAGCCCGATTTCGCGTCCGTGCGCACCCGTATCGGCCTGCTCTTCCAGGATGCCGACGACCAGCTCTTCAGTCCCACCGTGCTGGAAGACGTGGCCTTCGGTCCCCTGAACCAGGGCAAGACACCCGCCGAAGCCACCGATATCGCCCGCCGCACGCTGGCTTTCCTGGGCCTGGAGGGATTCGGAGATCGCGTCACCTTCAAACTCTCCGGTGGAGAGAAACGCATGGTTTCGCTGGCTACCGTCCTGGCCCTTCAGCCAGAAGTGCTGCTGCTGGACGAGCCCACCACGGGTCTGGACCGCCGCACCGAAGCGCACCTGGTGGAAGTTCTCCAGCAGCTGGATCTGCCCCTGATGCTCATTTCCCATAATCCGGATTTTCTCAACGCCACCGTGAAAAACATCTACACCATGCGTAACGGCCAGATCCTGTTCGACGAGGAGTACCACATCCACCACTATTCCCACTCCCATCCCCGGGGCCGTGAACCCCATCGGCACGATTAACTTTGGGCGACGGGAGATAACTGTGCTATAATCCTCCCGAAGCATGTCTTCAACGCAGCGGCGATTTCCCCAGTGAATACCTCAGAACAGGAGGGCAAGATGGAACCAAGGGATCGTATCGAATACCTGCTCAAGGAAATATACGGCGCGGACGTCGGCCAACAGGCCCTGGTGCGCCTTGAAAACCTGATGTCGCGCTTCGAGCCCGTCGCCTCCCGCAAAGAGTCCCTGTTTTCCGAATCCGACATCGTTCTCATCACTTACGGCGACACCCTCAAAAAAGCGGAGCAGGCCCCCATCCGCACCCTGCACCATTTTGCCGGGCGCTATCTGAAAGACGCCTTTTCGGCGGTTCACTTTCTGCCTTTTTTCCCTTACTCCTCGGACGACGGCTTCTCCGTCATGGATTTCTTCGCCGTCAACCCCGACCTGGGCGACTGGCCGGACATCGCCGCTTTCGAGGGCGATTTCGAACTGATGTTCGACTTCGTGCTCAACCACTTCTCGGCCCAAAGCCGGTGGTTCGACAATTACCTGGCGGACCGCCCGGGTTTCGAACACTTTCCCATCGAGGTGGATCCGGACATGGATCTTTCCATGGTGACCCGGCCACGCGCCCTGCCCCTGCTGACGCCGTTCGAAAAAAAGAACGGCCACCGGGTGCACCTGTGGACCACCTTCAGCGCCGATCAGGTCGACTTCAACTACCGCAGCCTGGACGTGCTGGAAAAGATGATGGAGGTGATGCTGTTTTACGTGCGCCAGGGCGCCCGTATCCTCCGGCTGGATGCCATCGCCTACCTGTGGAAGGAAATCGGCACCGCCTGCATCCACCTGCCCCAGACCCATCAGATGGTCAAGCTCATGCGCGCCATCCTGGACCGGGTGGCGCCCGACGTGATGATCATCACCGAGACCAACGTTCCCCACGCCGAGAACATCAGCTACTACGGCGACGGGCGCGACGAGGCCCAGATGGTCTACAATTTCACCCTGCCGCCGCTGCTGCTGCACGCCTTTTTGCGGGAGGACATCACCGAATTTTCCCGCTGGGCCGCCGGCCTCACCCTGGACTCGGAGAGAACCGCTTTTTTCAACTTCACGGCCTCCCACGACGGCATCGGCGTACGTCCTCTGGAGGGCATCCTGCCTGCGGAGGAAATCGATACCCTGGTGGCGTCGGTAAAGGAGCGCGGCGGACAAGTGTCCTACAAGCAAAACAGCGACGGTTCCCAGAGCCCCTACGAGCTGAACATCACCTACCTGGACGCCGTGGCCGGCGACGTGGCGCAACCGGCCCGCAAGTTCCTGGCCTCCCAGGCCATCCAGTACGTGCTGCCCGGCGTTCCCGCCACCTACATTCACAGCCTGCTGGGCACGCGCAACTGGCACGAGGGCGTGCGGCAAACCGGTATGGCCCGCACCATCAATCGCCGTAAGCTGGCGGTGGAAGAAGTGATGCGCGAACTCGACGACCCCGGCTCGTTGCGTTCGCAGGTCTTTTTTGCCTACACCGAGATGGCCTCCCTGCGGCGCCGGCAGCCGGCCCTGCACCCCCGGGCCGCTTTCGAGATCCTGGATGTGGATCGCCGCGTGTTTGCCATCCGGCGCCAGGGAGGCGGCCAGAACCTCTGGGCCCTGACCAACGTCTCGGCAGACCGGGTGCCCATTGCCCTTGAAAAGTGCGGCCTTTCCGGCAGGCCGCGGGAACTCTTCTCCGGCCGTGAAATCAAAGACGATCAACTGGTGCTGGCCCCCTACCAGGTTGCCTGGATCAGCCAATAATGACGAACCCGTAAGGAGATACCACCATGCAGGAACTGCGCGAACAGATCCTGGATATTTTCCGGGCCGCTCTGGCGGCGGTGGCCCCCGAAGAAGCCATCTTCCGTCACGTGAAGCGCAACGGCAAGAAGCTGATTGTCGATGGCGACGGCTTGTCCCTGGACGATTATGAGCGCATTATCGTCATCGGTGCCGGTAAGGCCACGGCCCCCATGGCGGCGGCTGTGGAATCCCTGCTGGGGAACCGTATCGACGCTGGCGCCATCGTGGTTAAAGAGGGCCACGGCCAGGACCTGACGCGCATCGAGGTCATTGAAGCCGGCCACCCGGTGCCGGACCAGCGGGGCGTGACCGGAACGCGCAAGCTGCTGGCCCTGGCCGAAGATGCCGGTCCCGCCGACCTGGTCATCTGCCTGATCTCCGGCGGCGGCTCGGCCCTGATGATCGCGCCGGCCGAAGGCCTCAGCCTCGACGACAAGCAGGCCACCACACGCCGCCTGTTGGCCTGCGGCGCCGACATTCACGAGATGAACACCGTGCGTAAGCACCTGTCGGGGGTCAAGGGAGGCCGCCTGGCCGCCCGGGCCATGCCGGCCACGGTTGTCAGCCTGATTCTGTCGGACGTGGTGGGTGACGATCTGGATGTCATCGCCTCGGGCCCCACCGTGCCGGATCCTACCACCTACCAGGAAGCCCGGCGGGTTCTCGAGGATCACGGCATAATCGACAGCGTGCCTGTTCCGGTCCGTGAACATCTTGATCTCGGCATCGCCGGACGATACGCGGAGACGCCCAAAGCCGATCATGCCTGTTTTAAAAACTGTCTTTCCGCTCTGGTGGGAACCAACTTCCAGGCCTTGGAGGCCGCCGCCGCCCGTGCCCAACAGCTGGGATACCGGCCCCTGATCCTGACCGCCAGGCTGGAGGGCGAAGCCCGCGAGGCAGCCAAGGTGCTGTGCGCCATTGCCGTGGAGGCCGGCGAGAGCGGCCACCCCTGGTCCCCCCCGCTGTGCCTGCTGTGTGGCGGCGAACCCACCGTGACCCTGACCGGCAACGGCCTGGGCGGCCGCAACCAGGAAATGGCCTTGGCCGCCGCACTGGCCCTGGACGGCCGCGACGGCATCGTCATGATGAGCGGCGGCACCGACGGTACCGACGGTCCCACCGACGCCGCCGGTGCCCTGGCAGACGGTTTCACGGTCCGGCGCGCCCGCCAGCAGGGGCTGGATGCCCGCGATTTTTTGCGGCGCAACGACTCCTACCATTTTTTCAGGCACCTGAACGACCTGGTGATCACCGGCCCCACCCGCACCAACGTCATGGACACCGTCATCTTCCTGATTGCGGCGCAATGATGGTAAATCCCGTGTTTTTTGACTTGACAAATTGAAGGCCCGAAGCCATAAAAGCAGAAGCAAGGTGCCGCATGGCTTAATAGGGAATCCCGTGTGAATCGGGAACGGTCCCGCCGCTGTAATCGGGGACGAAACCCGGGAAAACCACTGTTCTGACAGACCGAGCGGAATGGGAAGGTCCGGGAAGTAGGATGATCCGATAGTCAGAAGACCTGCCTGTGCTGCGATAGCGCTTTCGGCTTCGATGGAAAAGGAGAAAGCGCCGACAACCAAAGGGCCAAGTAAGCTGGGTGCAGCCCTTCATGGCACAAACGCCGTGAAGGGCTTTTTTTGTGCCATAAATCCCACGGGAAGGGAGGTGGTGGCACCCGGCAAGACATTGATTCATTTACCCCTTCGCATCTGATGAAACGATCGATCCCTTCTTTTTTCAAAATATGCCTTCAGCAATCAGGTATCAGCTGATGGCTGAAGGCTTGATTACCGAAAGGAGACTGCACCATGAAAAAAATCACCCTGTTCATCCTTGCCGCCGCCATGATCACCCTGCCCTGGGCTCCGACGGCCACCGCCGCCAGCGGAAAGAAGAAATCCGGGGGCACGGCCATCGTGCTGGCCAGCTTCGGCACCACCGTTCCTTCGGCCGTGAAGGCCATCACCAACATCCAGGACAAGATCAAGGCCGCCTTTCCCGGTATCCCGGTCAAGATGACCTTCACCTCCAACATCATCCGCTCGGTGTGGAAGAAGCGCCAGGGGGAACCCGAGAAATGGAAAAAACAGCGTATCCCCGACGAGATGCTCTACGTCAAGAACATCATCGCCACCATCGGCGACCTGCGCGAAGAAGGCTACCGCGACATCATCGTACAACCCACCCATATTTTCTACATGGAGCAGGCTCAGGATCTGCATTCCTATGTCAATGCTTTTGCTTCCATTAAAACCACCAAGAAAAAATGGATGCCCTTCGACCACGTGGTCATAGGACGTCCCGCCCTGGGCGGCCCCGGTGACAAGTATGACTACCACGAGGACATGGAAAAGGCCCTCAAAACCTTGAAGGCCGACGTGGAACTGGCCAGAAAGAACGACGCCCGGCTGGTCTACATGGGCCATGGCAACGAGTACTGGTCCACCGGCATTTACGTGGAGGCGGCCGCCAGGATGCGGGAACTCTATCCCGATGTGGTCACCTACATCGGATCGGTAGAGGGTTTTCCGCGCATAGAAGACGTGGTGCGTTACCTGTCCCATAAAGAGGGCGGTAAGATCGTGCTCAAGCCCTTCATGATCGTGGCCGGCGACCACGCCACCAACGACATGGCCGGCGACGACAACGACTCCTGGAAGAACATCCTCACCAAGGCCGGCTACGAGGTCATACCGGTGCTCGAAGGTCTGGGGTCCAACGATGCCTTTGCGGAGATTTTCGTGGATCACATCCGCGATGCGGCCCGTGACAACGGTATTTCTCTGAAGTGATGGCTTCGGACGAAATGCGTTTACAAACGGCCGGCAGCGTGTAATTCTTAGCACCGATACACGTAAGCCGAACGAACAGCGGTGGTAACGGTGGCAAGGTCCCCCTCTGCCGCCAGCGCCGAGATTCACCGCTGAAACGGGAGACAATGAAAAAACACAGCCTTTTTTTTCCTGTTCCTATGCTGGCTGTAAGCCTCCTCTGGTTGCTGCGCCCCGCTGTGCTTCCAGCACGCCAAGTGGTCGATCAGGTGGGCCGCACCATGGAGATCGCCGACAAACCCGGGCGAATCATCGCCCTGGCCCCCAGTATCACCGAAATCATCTTCGCCTTGCACCAGCAGCAGCGGCTGGTGGGGGTCACCCTCTTCAGCGACTATCCGCCGGCTGCCCGCAAGCTCCCCAAGGTGGGTTCCTACGTGCAGCTGGACATCGAGAAAATCGTATCCCTGAAACCGGACCTTTGCATCGGCATTCGCGACGGCAACCCCATCGCGCTGGTCGAGCGTCTGGAATCGCTGGGCATTCCCGTCTATGCCGTCAATCCCACCAACCTGGAGCGCGTCATGGAAACCGTGGATGAAATCGGCGCCCTGCTGGGTTCCGAGGAGCAGGCCAGGCAGTTGACGGCCGACATGCACGCGCGAGTGAAAGCCGTCCAATCGCGTATCGCGGCCGCCAGATCCCGGCCGCGGGTTTTTTTCCAGATCGGCATCTCCCCCATCGTTTCGGCCGGGACGCACACCTTCATCAACGAGCTCATCCATCTTGCCGGAGGCATCAACATCGCCGCCGGCCCGGTGAACTACCCCCGCTATACCGAAGAAGAGGTCATCCGGCTGAAACCGGACATCATCATCATCACCTCCATGGCGCGGGACGTCAGTTTTGACAGCGTCAGGGCACGCTGGCAGCGCTGGAAATCGATCCCGGCGGTACAGCATGATCGCATCTGCCTGGTGGATTCCGACCTGGTGGACCGGCCTTCACCGCGCCTCGTCGACGGTCTCGAGGCCATGGCCAGTATCATTCACCCCGAGCTCTTCGGGAAACAGCCGTGAGCGCGGGCCGCCCCGTCATCGTCCGGCGCATGATCCTGCTGTCGGTGCCGCTGCTGGCCGCCCTGCTGGGTGCCATCTACCTGGGCATGTCCATCGGCTCCACCGGCGTCGACCTTGGGGCCGTGGGGCGCAGTCTTACCGGGGCCCTGGCAGATGACCAGACCCTGGGGACCATCATCTGGGAGATCCGCCTTCCCAGGGCCCTGCTGGCCGCCCTCATCGGTGCGGCCCTCTCACTGGGGGGGCTGGTCTTCCAGGCAATTCTGCGAAACCCGCTGGCCGAGCCTTACATCCTGGGCATCTCCGGCGGGGCCGCCATCGGCGCCATCACCGGCATCCTGCTGGGGCTCTCCCGCTTTCCGGGGGTCAGCCTGACTTCCTTTGCCGGCAGCATGACCACCCTGCTGGTGCTGATGGTCATCGCCGGCACCCGCTCCATGGTTCAGAACAACCGCCTGTTGCTCTCCGGCGTGATGGTCAACGCTTTCTGCGGCGCGGTCATCATGTTCCTGATTTCGGTCACCCAGGACAGCCGGCTGCACAACATCATTTTCTGGATGATGGGTGACCTGTCCCTGGCAGACATGCACCAGGTGGCCATTCTGAGCATTACGGTGACGCCCTGCTTTATCCTCATTTTTTACCTGGCCCACGCCATGAACGTTCTGCTGCTGGGCCAGGAAATGGCCCAGAGCATGGGCTTCGATATCCGCATCATCGTGGGCCTGCTGCTGGTGGTCACCTCCCTCATGGTCAGCGCCACGGTCAGTCACTGCGGCCTGGTGGGGTTCGTGGGTCTCGTGATTCCCCACCTCTTCCGGCTGCTGCTAGGTGCCGACCACCGTCTGCTGGTGCCTGCCTGCCTGCTGGGTGGCGGTGCTTACATGGTGCTGTGTGACATACTGGCGCGTACCTTGCCCAGCCACGGCGAGATGCCCGCCGGGGTGGTAACCGCGCTCATCGGTGCCCCCATTTTCATCTACCTGTTAAAAAGGAGCGATCGATGAACCCGGGCGTGGAGGTACGCAAACTGAGCTATCGCTACGGGCATTCACGCATCTTGGAAAACGTTTCCTTTACGGTTGCCACGGGTACCTTTTTCATCATCATCGGTCCCAACGGCTCCGGCAAGACGACCCTGATGAGAATTCTGGCCGGCCACCTGCGGCCCAACCGGGGAAAAGTCTTCATCCTGGGAAAAAATATCCGCACGTATTCGCGTCGTCAACTGGCCTGTAAAATGGCCTACCTGCCCCAGCTTACCCGACTGGATTTCCCCATGAGCGTCAAAGACCTGGTGCTCATGGGCCGCTCGCCGCACCTGGGTATGCTGGGACTGGAGAGCGAGCAGGACCACCGTCTGGCCGAAAACGCCATGCGCTACACCAACGTCCTGGACCTTGCTCAGCGGCGCATGGACCAGCTCAGCGGTGGCGAACAGCAGCGCGTCCTGATCGCCCGGGCCATCTGCCAGCAGCCGGAAATCATCTTGCTGGACGAGCCCACGGCCGCCCTGGACCTGGCCCACCAGGTAGCCGTCATGGATCTCATGGAACGGCTGAAAGAGGAGAAAAACATCATGGTGGTGATGATCTCCCACGACGTCAACCTGGCCGCCATGTACGCCGACCGCCTGCTGCTTCTCAAGCAGGGCGGCATCCTGGGCCTGGGACCACCTTCCGAGGTGCTGCACCACGAATTCCTGGAAAAAGCCTACGGGTGCCCGGTGCTGGTAACCGAGAGCCCTCTGGGCGACTACCTGCGCATCACCCCGGTGCCGCAACGCTTCCTGACGCACCCACCGCAGCCGACAGAGATGTCTGATGCATCGTAAGTGCGCAACAAGCTCCCGCTGCCCCCTGCGCAACGTGTTTCGTTTTCGCTGCGGGTATTCACCCCGGACGTCTTCCGCAACCGACTGTCCAGGGGGGGTTTTTAAAGATTTACGATTCATCTTGACAAACGGCCGCTTATTGAAGTAGGCAAATAGGCAATATAAACCATTCAGGTGCCGCTGTGGCTTAATAGGGAACCCCGTGAAATTCGGGGACGGGCCCGCCGCTGTAACCGGGGACGAAATCTGAGTTTACCACTGTTGGGCGTTGCGCAATGGGAAGGTTCAGAGAGTAGGACGATCCGCGAGTCAGAAGACCTGCCTGAAGGGTGGACGGCCGTTTCGCGGACGGAAACGCCGCCAAATCCTGTGGATCAAAACGGGAAATCCCTGGATCGAAGAGAGTCGGTCCGGGGTTTTTTATGTCACCGGGCCGGGGACGAATTCATTTCATGGCGAGGAGGAAAGAAGCATGAAAAAGTTCTGTTGTCTCTGGGCGGTCTGCCTGTTGTTAATCCCGGCGCTGACCGCATGGGCCCAAGAGGAGGCGCCGGTGCAGACCGGCAAGGTGATCGTGACGGCTACCCGCAGCGCCGCCACGCTGGACAAGATCGGCGGCAACTCGGCCTCGGTGATCACCTCGGCCGATATCCAGGCCAAGAAGCAGATGATGATCCCCCAGGTGCTCAAGGGCGTTCCCGGCCTGGACGTGGTCTCCAACGGCGGTCCCGGCACCCAGTCCTCTGTTTTTATCCGCGGCGCCGACGCCAAAAACACCCTGGTGCTGGTGGACGGCATCATGCTCAACGATCCGTCCTCACCCACCCGCAGCGCCAATCTCGGTGACCTCAACGTGGACAACATCGAACGCATCGAGGTGGTGCGCGGTGCCATGAGCGTGCTTTACGGCAGCAACGCCACGGCCGGCGTGATCAACATCATCACCAAGAAGGGCACCGGCACGCCTTCGGTTTACGCCGGGGTCGAGGGCGGCTCCTATGTCACCTTAAAGGGCTACACCGGCGGCAGCGGCGCCTACAAGAACTTCAACTTCTCCGCCTCTTTTTCCGGCACTACCATCGCCGGCTACTCCATCGCCGACGACAACAACGACCAGATCCTGCACGACGGCAACACCTCGGAAGAGGACAGCTGGAAAAACCTCACCGTGGCCGGCAAATTCGGGTACGACTTCACGCCCGATTTCGACATCAACGGCGTGGTGCGCTACATCGACTCGCAAACCGACCTTGACGACTACTACGCCACCGGCGGTTTTGCCGTGGACCAGGTGGACTACGATCCCGTGACCTGGGCTGAAACGCCCAATCCCCTTGGCCTGAAACAGCAGCGCGTCGATGCCACCCAGACCCTTTACAGGGTCGATGTCCACAACCGCTTTTTCGAACAGCTAGTGGACTCGCGCCTGTTCTACGACGGGGCCATCCTGGACCGCACCGGCTACGACGCCGCCGGAGACGAGTACTGGGACTATGATGGGAAGACATACAAAGTCGGCTGGCAGGGTTCCTTCAACTACCAGAACATGAATTATTTTTACATCGGCACCAGCTACTGGAAAGAGGAGATGGACAGCGACTCCTCCGACATCAGCGAAAATGCCTACATTTACAGTGTGTGGGGACAGGACCAGCTGTTCATCGGCGACATGCTGGACATCGTGGGCGGCGTGCGCTACGACAAACACGAGCAGTTCGGCGATGCCGTCACCTACCGTGTGGCACCTTCTTTTACCATCCCCCAGACCGGCACCGTGCTCAAGGGCAGCTACGGCACGGGATTCCGGGCGCCGTCGCTTTTCGAACTGTATTCGGTTTACGGCAACCCGGATCTGAGTGAAGAAAAAAGCAAAGGCTGGGATGCCGGATTCGAGCAGCCCCTGTGGGGCGACCGCCTGCGCTTCGGCGCCACGTACTTTTACATGAAATATGAAGACCGCATCGACTACGACTTCGCCACCTGGCAGTACAGCCAGATGCCCGGTGACACCACCACCAAAGGTGTCGAAGTTTTCATCGGCCTGTCGCCGATGGAAAACCTGGCTCTAAATCTCAATTACACGTACACCGACACCGAAGACCCCCAGGGCAACGAACTGATCCGACGCCCCAAGAACAAGGTCTTTTTCAACGGGCGCTACTATTTCCTGGATAAGGGCATGGTCAATCTGGACGTACTCTGGGCCGACGACCGGTACGCCAACCCCTCTTCGAGGGACGTGTACGGCAATCCGGTGGAGAAACTGGATTCCTATATTGTGGTCAATCTATCGGCCTCATGGGATATACTGCCCTGGCTGCAGGCTTACGGTCGCGTGGACAATCTGTTTGACGAGGACTACGAGGAAGCTTGGAGTTACGCCACGCCGGGTATCTCGGGAATCGTGGGGCTGAAGGCCAAGTATTGATGCGATCCCGAAGGATGCCCGGCAGATGGGATGTATCTTCGATCGCGAGTCGGCCGGTTGCTGATCCGACGGTGTTTGTTCGCTTCAACATGGCTGTGGCCAGCACTGTCTCCAGGGGAGAGCTGCCACCACTGCCGCCGCTCCTGCCGAACGCTAAATTGCCGCCGGTGCCCGGCACGGCCCTGAATGCCGTCTTGAGCGGCATTCAGGTCCGCATCGAACCCTGGAACAGCGGCCTTGAAAGCGTTCCGGGTTCTGTGGTAGTTTTGCGGGAACACCATGCGTATCCAAGGAGAACACATGCGGCTCCTGTACGTCTTTCTGGCCCTGGCCCTGCCCGTGGCGATTTCGGCTGGTGCGGCTGATAACACCGCCGTGAAGGCCAAAAAACAGGTCACCACGGCCATCGAGACCCGCCGGCAGACCCAGCAGGCCGAAGACGACTGGGAGGCCCAACGGGTAAAACTGCAGGTTGAGTACGAAGCCTTAGAAGAAGCCAACCGCCGGCTGGCGGCGGAAAATCAGGCGTTGCAGGAGCGCGTAGATGCCCGCCGGCGCTCCATCGATGCCATTCGCAGCGAAATGCAGTCCCTGCAACAGGTCTCCGATGAGCTTTCCCCCTACCTGCTTCGGATCTTCAACCGCCTTCACGCCAGCGTGGACCAGGGTCTACCCTTTGACTTGTCCCGGCGCCGGCAGCGCGTGGCGCGCCTGGGCCGGCAGCTGGCCGGACAGGACCTGGGTATCGGTGCAAAATTCCGGGAACTCACCGACGCCCTGCTGGTAGAGGCCCGCTACGGCAACAGCGTGGATGTGACCACGCGGCAGATCGCGCTGGATGGACGGGACATCATGGTGCGGGTGCTGCGCTTGGGCCGGCTGGGCCTCTTCTTTTTGACCCTGGATCAAAAAACCGCCGGCACCTACGATCCGGCCACGACCTCCTGGAAGAGGCTGCCGGCCGCCTACACCGAAGAGATCGTCAAAGCCTTCCAGATCGGGTCCCGCCAGCGCTCTGTGGAACTGCTCCGTCTCCCACTGGGGAGGATCGCAACGCCATGAGAAAGGCCCTGCTGCTGGTGTTTTTGCTGGCCGCCTCGACGAGCGTAGTCCACGCCCAGGACATGCGTGTGACGTCCCGTGAAGCAGCCCGCAAAAGAGCCGAACTGGCCGAAAAAGCCGCGGCCGAACTGGCCGCCGCCCGTCGCCAGGCCGCACAGAGCCGGCAGAAAATCTTTGCGGACCGCAAGGCACTGACGGCGGCCGTGGACGCACTGCGCAAGCGCCGCCAGGCGCTTGAAACCCGCAACAAAATGCTGAGCGCGCAGCTCTCGGAACTCGAGGCACAGAAGGAGGCCCTGGGGCCGCGGCTGGCGCTACTGCGGGAGGCCCACCGTGACCTGCAGGCTTTTTTCCGTTCCGCCGCCAAGGATCTGTTGAAGCTGGTGGCCCAGAGCTACGAGACCGCGCTGGATCCCCAACGATACCGGTGGGCACAGCAACTTGCGGCCAAAGAGGCCCTGCCCTCCATGGAACATATCCGGCGCCTGGAAGAGATGCTGATGGCGGAAATCGGGCACAGCGGCGAGGTGCGCCTGGTAAAGCGGGGCCCTTTCATCAGTCGTGACGGCAAAGAGACGCGCGGTGAACTGCTCCTGTTGGGCAACTTCACGGCCTTTTACCGAAGTCCGGGGGAAACCGGTTTCCTGCTCTTTTCCGACAAAAGCCACCGCTTCTTCGCGCTTTCGCGTCTGCCGGAAAAACGCTGGCGCAAGAAGGTGCAGGCCTACATGGACGGGCGCAGCGAAGACGTGCTCATGGACATTTCCCGCGGCGCCGCCCTGCGCCAGTACACCCAGCACCCGCGCTTGACCGAACAGCTGCGCCGGGGCGGTCCCATCGTCTGGCCCATCCTCTTCATCGGCATGCTGGCCCTGGCCATCATCCTGGAACGGGCCGTCAGCCTGCAGCGCAAATCGGTGAACAGCGACGGCTTCATGGCGCGCCTGCTGGGGCTCACCTCCGAGGGCCGCTGGAAAGACGGCCGCCGCCTGTGCGAGCGCTATCCCCGCAAGGCTCTGCCGCGGGTGCTGCGCGCCGGTCTGGACTTCCACGACGCCTCTCGAGAAGACTTGGAAAACGTTCTCCAGGAGGCTATTCTGAACGAAATTCCGTCCATCGAGCGCTTCCTGTCCACCCTGGGCATGCTGGCGGCCATTGCGCCCCTGCTGGGCCTGCTGGGCACCGTCACCGGCATGATCAACACCTTCCAGGCCATCACCTTTTTCGGCACCGGCAATCCCCGCGTCATGTCCGGCGGCATCTCCGAAGCCCTTATTACCACCATGCTGGGTCTGGCGGTGGCCATACCCATCATGCTGGCCCACAGCCTGCTGTCGCGCAAGGTGGAGAAGCTGATCGGCGAACTGGAAGCCCGTGCCGTGACTTTCGTTAACCAGGTGTCCAAGGGGGGACGTACCACGCCATGAACGTCCTGTGGGAGCATTTCGCGCAGATCCGCGACTACCTGGACACCGGCGGCATCGTCATGGTGCCGCTGCTGACCGTCTCGCTGATCATGTGGGTGCTGATCATCCACCGCGCGTTCTTCTTCCGACGCCTGCATCGCCGCAACATGCCCCGCGAAAAGGCCGGCCACTTCGTTCGAAGCGCGGCGCGGCCGCCTTTCAAAAAGTACCGCGGCATCACCGCCATGTTCGTCACCGAGTTTCTCGCGCGCCGCACCGGCGACCGCCGCCAGGACCGCCGCGCCCTGGACGAAACCGTCATGCTCCTGTCGCTGTCCCTGGACCGCTACCTGGGGCTCATCGGCGTGCTGGCGCGCGTGGCGCCCCTTCTGGGCCTGCTGGGCACCATCATCGGTATGATGCGCACCTTCACGATCATCTCCGTATTCGGCACCGGCAACCCCAAGGCCATGGCGGCCGGCATCTCCGAGGCCCTCATCACCACCCAGACGGGCCTGCTGGTGGCCATTCCGGGCCTTTACATGTACGGTTTCCTGGCGCGTCGGGCCGACAACCTCAAGCACCGCCTGGCCTCGCTGGGGATCTATCTGAAGAGATACGTCTGATGCTCAACATCACCGCCGCCCGCAGGGCCCGACAACGTCAGCTGGAAGTCAACATGGCACCGCTCATCGACATGGTGTTCATCCTGCTGATCTTCTTCCTGGTGACCACCAGTTTCGTGCGCGAGTCGGGGGTGGACATTCAGCGCCCCAGGGCGGCCACGGCCGTGAGTAAAGAGAACGCCAGCATCCTCATCGGCATCACGGCCGACAACCGTATCTTCATGGAGAACCGTCAAATGGACCTGGACACGCTGCAGCTCAACGTGGAGCGCGCCCTGGCGGAGAATCCCGAGGGCATCGTGGTGGTGGTGGCCGACCAACAGAGCAGCACCGGAACGGCCGTCCAGGTCATGGACACCTGCCGCCTGGCCGGCGCCGCCAGCGTTTCCCTGGCGGCACAGCCCGCCCGGCGCTGAAGCCGTTTCCGTATCGGCAGGAACTACGGATGCCACCGTCCACGCAAATCATCGACGAAACCACAATGTCACCTGATCGTCTTCGGACGACCCCTGACCGGACCCACACCGGCCTGCTGTGGGCAATCTCCATCGTGCTGGCGCTGCTGCTCAACCTCTCGCTGTTCGGCATCATGCCGCGTCTCATCGGCCGGGTGGCCGGAGGTTTTCCGACTTCGCCACCCGCCTGGCCGGTGAACCTCATCCACCTGCAGCGCGCCAAGCCGCCGCCCCCTGTCGAGCGCCAACCGCCACCGGAAGAAAAAAAGGCTGCGGTCGTGCCCCAGCCATCCATGCGCCCAGTGGCCATGCCGCGCTTTACCCCCCAGCCGCCGGCCATTGATATGCAGCCGCAGCTGCCGCCACTGCCCCGCAGCCTGCCCTTCCTGGCGCTGCAGACCGTCCCGCTGGCGCCCGCAACGGTCCAGGCACCGGCGGTGCCGCAGCCGGATGGCGGCATATACACCGAAGGCCAGCTCGACGGCCCCCTCATGGCCCTGTCGCGGGTGCCGCCTGTCTATCCGCTGGTGGCCCGCCACAAGCGCATCGAGGGCTGGGTCAAGGTCAAATTCCGAGTCACACACCGGGGAACAGTTGAACGCGTCACCATTTTAGAGGCGCACCCGCCCGGCGTGTTCGACAGGGCCGTGCTGCGGGCCGTGTCCTCCTGGCGCTTCAAGCCCGGCACCGTCGGGGGGCGGCCCGTAGAGACGTGGGCCCAGAGCACACTGGAGTTTAAGCTGAAATGAGACCGAAACGATTCATTATCTCCGCCCTTCTTACAATGCTTCTGACGGCATTGCCGCAGGTGATCGCTCTTCATTTACCGGCGCTGGCGGCCCGCTCCGCGGAAATGCCCCTGCCGTCGGCGGCACACCGGGTGCTGACGCGCGCCTATCGCCTGTTGGAAAAGGGCGACGCCGCCGGCGCCGTAAGAGTGCTGAAAAATTTCCAGGACCGGCGTCCGGCCTGGCTCCAACGCGGACAAAGAGACCCGGCGGGCTACTTTCACTACATGGTCGATTTCACCCTGGCAAACGCCTACCTGTCACTGGGCAGACACGCCAGCGCCATGGCCGGCTATCGTCATGCCCTGCAGAGCCGGCCCGACTTTTTTCCGGCCTGGGCCAATCTGGCCAAAGCCTGTTACGAAAGCCGACGCTTCACCGAAGCCGCGCAGGCCTTCGAAAAAGCTTTCCAGACTTCCGATCCCCCCAGTGACGACCTGCTCTACTACGCGGCCGTATCGTGGGTGTCGGCCGGAAACGATTCTTCGGCCCTCAGGCTGCTCGAAAAGCTCCTGGCCCGTCACCCTGAGCAGGTCAAGACCGAGTGGCGCGAGTACTTGGTGCACGTGCTCTTCAACCTCAAGCGCCGGCGCCAGGCACTGCCGCACATCGAAATCCTGGCCGCCACCACCCGCGGGGCCCGTCAGAAACGCTGGCAGGAGATCTGCCTGCACCAGTACCTTCTGCTCAAGCGGCGCCGCAAAGCCCTGGTCTACGCTCGCCAACTCGTCCGCCAGGACCCCGTTTTCCCTCTGTGGTGGAAGATGCTGGCCAGCCTGGACATCGAGAGGCGGCGCTACACCGACGCCTTGGCCGACCTGATGCTGGGCGGGTACATCGCGCCGATGAAACCCGACGAGCTCCGCCTGGCCGCCGGTCTGAGCATGAACCTGGAAGTGCCGTTTCTGGCAGAGCGCTTCTACCGGAAGGCCTGGGCGCAGGAAAAAGACCCCCGCACCCTCAGGGGCCTGGTGCTGGCTTGGCAGCGCCGGCACCGTCCTGAAAAAGCCCTGGCGGTGCTGGAGTCCGGACTGCGCTGCTGCCCCTCGACCGACTTCGATCTTCTGCGAGTCCGCCTGCTCATCGAGATGCGGCGGTACCGCGAGGCCAAAAACGCGCTGGAAGCGCTGAATCTCAAAGCTCCCGGCAACGGGCAGGCCTGGCTGCTGCTGGGCTACACCGGCCTGGGCCTGGGGGATCCGGAGGCGGCCCGCCGGGCGTTTGAGCGTGCTGCCGGCTTTAAACAGCAGCGCCAAACCGCCCTGGAGATGCTCCACAAGCTCCCACCGACGCCACCTGCCGTTTCCGATCGCGCCCAATCTCCCGAAAACTCGTAATTCCGGCTTTTTCTACCATATGCAGGCATTTTTACTTGACAATCCTCAATATATTGGGTATCAAGCGACATCCTGCCTTAAAGCGGTTTACAGGAATGTCAACATCCCGGATTTATGATGTCAAAATCATCTCACCCCTTGGGCGGCCGCACCGTCACGGGGAGGTGGGTGTGCTGTCTTTGACAGAGGGAGCGTCAAAACCCGTACAGACGAGAAAGGTCAGCCATGTTTGAAGAGATCAAGAAACGCGACGGCCGGGTGGTACCCTTCGAGCCCGCCAAGATCACCGCCGCCATCGCCTGGGCCGGCAAGGCCACCGGCGAGTTCACGGCCCGCGAAGCCCGCAAGCTCACCCTGCGGGTGCTCACCCTGGCCCACGAGATGCGCCTGGGACCGGTGCCCGAAGTCGAGGAGATTCAGGATATCGTCGAACGCGTGCTGCTGGATTCGCCCTTCGTGCAGACCGCCAAGGCCTACATCCTGTACCGAGACCAGCACGCCCGCATCCGCCAGATCACCACCAAGGCCTCTGTTGACCTGGTGGACCACTACATCCAAAAACTGGACTGGCGCATCAATGAGAACAGCAACATGTGCTACTCCCTGCAGGGGCTCAACAACTACATCTCTTCGGAGGTCACCTCGGAGTACTGGCTGAACTCCATCTACCCACCCGAGATCCGCGAGGCCCACGTCAGCGGAGCGCTTCACATTCACGACCTCAGCCTGCTGTCGGTGTACTGCGTGGGATGGGATCTGCTGGACCTTCTCGAACAGGGCTTCAAGGGGGTTGAGGGCAAGGTAGCCAGCGCGCCGCCGCGCCACCTGCGCTCGGCCCTGGGCCAGATGGTCAACTTCTTTTACACCCTGCAGGGAGAGGCCGCTGGCGCCCAGGCCATTTCCAACTTCGACACCCTGCTGGCGCCCTTCGTGCGCTTCGACAACCTCTCTTACGAAGAGGTGCGCCAGTCCCTGCAGGAGTTCGTTTTCAACATCAACATTCCTACGCGGGTGGGCTTTCAGACGCCTTTTACCAACATCACCATGGACCTGAGCCCGCCGGCCACGCTGAAAGACCGGCCGGTGGTAGTGGCCGGCGAGCCGCGGGACGTCTGCTACGGGGATTTTCAGGCCGAGATGGACATGATCAACCGGGCCTTTGCCGAGGTCATGATGGCCGGTGACGCCAACGGACGCGTTTTCACTTTTCCCATTCCCACTTACAACATCACCGCCGATTTCGACTGGGAGAATCCCAATTACGAGGGCATCTGGCAGATGGCCGGCAAGTACGGCATCCCCTATTTCTCCAACTTCGTCAACTCGGACATGTCGCCCGAAGACGCCCGCTCCATGTGCTGCCGCCTGCGGCTGGACAACCGTGAGCTGATCAAGCGCGGCGGCGGTCTCTTCGGCGCCAACCCCCTCACCGGCTCCATCGGGGTGGTCACCGTCAATCTGCCGCGCATCGCCCATGAAGCCGCCAGCGTCGAGGCCTTCTACGACCTGCTGCGAGAGCGCGCCCTGCTGGCCCACGAGAGCCTGCTGATCAAGCGCAAGGTGCTGGAGAAGTTCACTGCCGCCAACCTTTACCCATACTCGCGCTTCTATCTGCGCAACGTCAAGGCGTGCGGCGGCCGCTACTGGAAGAACCATTTCTCCACCATCGGCATCATCGGCATGAACGAGGCCTGCTGCAACCTGCTGGGCAGCGACATCACCAGCGTCGAAGGCCAGGCCTTTGCGGTGGAAGCCATGGATTTCCTGCGTGACCTGATCGTCTCCCGCCAGGAGGAAACCGGGGACATGATCAACCTGGAGGCTACGCCGGCCGAGGGCACCTCCTATCGCCTGGCCATGCTGGACAAGAAGCGCTACCCCGACATTATTTGCGCCAACGAGGCCGAGTATCGGCAGGGGGCGGCGCCCTTCTACACCAACTCCACCCAGCTGCCGGTCAACCACACCGACGACATCTTCGAGACCCTCATGCTGCAGGACGAACTGCAGACCCGCTACACGGGCGGCACCGTGCTGCACGTCTTTCTGGGGGAAAGCGTTGAAGACACCGCCACGGTGCGCCGCCTGGTGCAGAAGATCACCGCTGGGTTCCGCCTGCCCTATTTCACCATCACCCCGACCTTCAGCGTCTGCCCCTCCCACGGGTATCTCAGGGGGCGGCAGGAGCGGTGCCCCCACTGCGACAGCCAGACCGAGGTCTACTCCCGGGTGGTGGGTTACCTGCGGCCCGTGCGCCAGTGGAACGTGGGCAAACGCGCCGAGTTCGGCATGCGCAGGACCGTGCAGCCGGACCTGGCGCCCCGCCGCTCGGCCGTGATGGAAGGAAAAACCGGCCGGGCCGTGCGCATGGCGTCGTAACGTCACGGTCATGCGTTTTGGCGGCCTTCACAAAAGCTCCATGATCGACTACCCGGGGGCAGTGTCCGCCGTGCTCTTTCTGGCGGGCTGCAACTTCCGCTGCCCATACTGCCACAACCCCTCCCTGGCACGGGGGGTGTGCGTGGAAGCGCTGACCGACCGGGACTTTTTGGCTTTCCTCGAGAAGCGCCACGGGTTTCTGGACGCAGTGGTCGTATCCGGGGGGGAACCCACGCTGTCCGACGGCCTGCCGGATCTTTGCCGTCGCATCCAAGAAATGGGCTTCGCCGTAAAACTGGACACCAACGGCAGCCGGCCGGAAATGCTCCACCGGCTGCTGAAGGACCGCTTGCTCAACTACGTGGCCATGGACCTCAAGACCCTTCCCCGACGATACGACACACTCTGCGCGGAGAAAGACATTCAAGCAAAGGTTGAAGAAAGCATCGCGCTGGTGCGCTCTTCCGGCATTGACCACGAATTTCGAACCACCTGCGTCAGGCCCTTCGTGGATGAGGACACGGTGGGACGCATGGCACGGGTGATCTCCGGTGCGCAGCGCTATTTTTTGCAGCGCTTTTCCGGCGCCGGCGAAACGCTCGACCCGGACTTCTGCGCCGATGGCGCCTGCCGTTTCTCCGAGGAGGAACTGGCGACCATTAGAGAGGCGGCCGCCCGGCACGTCGGGCGCTGCGCCCTTCGATGACCGCTAGAAATGCATTTTAATGGTTGACAGGAGAAGAAAAGAGTAGTACTCGACGATTAAAGGTGCCCAACGGGCTTAATAGGGAATCCCGTGAAAACCGGGAGCGGTCCCGCCGCTGTAACCCCGCCCCTGCCGCCGTTCAGGCAGGGGGACCTTTTCGGCCACGCGTCGCCACTGTTTCGATGCATCGGAATGGGAAGGCCGCCGGAAAGGCGGGGGAGCCAGAAGACCTGCCTTGACGACATGCGCCTCTTTCCGCGACAGGACGGGAAGCGGATGCGAGCAGAGGGTCAAGTAAGCTGGGTGCAGCCCTTCGTGGATTTATCGCGGAGGGCTTTTTGTTTTTCCGCTTACGGTGGAACGTCTTCCGACGAACGGGAAAGACGGGTGGGTGTCCTGGCACCGCAAGGCCCAGGGGCTTCGGGATGAGCTTGACAGCACCCGCCCTCTTTTGCCGCCTGCTGAAACAAGTTCAACGACATGCAGAGGAGGTTAGAATGGCGAAACTATTCACCACCGAAAACCACCCTCGGGGAAAATCGGCCGAACCGGTCTACACCATCATGGACGGCAAATTGTACCGCACGGTCTATCACCCCTCCGGGTGGTCCCAGTACTGCGACTACGAACTTCGCGACGACGGACGCATCTACCGCAGCGAACACCACCCCCAGGGGGCCAGTGATTCCCCGGAGTTCGAATTCCGCGGTGACGGCAAGCTCTACCGCATCGTTTCCGGAAAGGGCGGCAAGACCCTTCCGGAATACGAACTCAGTGACTGACGCGGCTCCGCCGTATGGGCCGATCTGCGCCGGGCGGGTTTAGGCATTTTCGGTGCCGGAAAGCAGTTTCTGCAGTTCTTCTTCCTTGTCTTTGGTCAGGGAGGTCTTGAGAACTTTTCCGCCGAATCCCTTGAGACGCTCCGCCACCTTGTCCGGCGTGACTTTTTTGACGAGAATGAAAAGCGCCGAACTTCCCGGTTTGAAGCTCTCGGCCAGTTCCTTCATGAACTTGTCGTTGATGCCGATATCGGTGAGTTTGCCGGATATGGCCCCGGCGCCGGCGCCCACTGCGGCTCCGAGCAGCGGATTGAGGAAAATCATGCCGATGAGCATGCCCCAGAATCCCCCGCCCACGGCGCCGGCGGCGGTGAGATTGATGGCCTGGTGCAGCTTGATCTTGCCTTCCGCGTCCTTGGTGACCACGGCGGCGTCTTCCATCTTTATCAGGTATTCCTTCTGCATCTTGCCCAGTTCGGCTCGCAGCTCGAAGGCCTTGTGTTCATCGTCGAAGGCGATCACGATCAAATCACTCATTTTCCCTTTCCTTTCGTTGAAGTTGGTTGTCGGCTTCTGCCGCCAAATTTTTTACAACATAATCATCTAGCCGTTGTTGTCACCCTGAAAGTGCCGTCACCGGTTTACAATTACAGTTGACAAAGAAATCGGTTGAATCTATACAGAACGTCACAAGGTGTCACCGAACTTAATAGGGAATCCCGTTAGAATCGGGAGCGGTCCCGCCGCTGTGACCCCGCCCCTTTAATTCCTATAGGGGAACCTTTTCAGCCTTTGGACGTCACTGTTTCGATGAATCGGGATGGGAAGGCCGCTGAAAAGGGGGGGAAGCCAGAAGACCTGCCTTGTGACAAATGCGAACCGTGTGCGCGGTAACAGCGGTCGCTGTCATCGAATTAGGGTTAAGAAAACTGGGTGCAGCCCTTCATGAAAGTCTCATGAAGGGCTTTTTTGTTTGGAGCGATCAGCTGTCAGCCACAAGAAAAGGAACCCATGTCGCAGAAAAGGGAAATATCGACCGAATCCGCACCCGCGGGGGGAGTCAAGGCTCCTGTCGCGATCCTGCTGCTGGTGGTGCTGTTGGTGGTTACGGTTTTAGTCTCCACCGCCATGGGCTACATCCGCATTCCGCTCGGTGAGGTAGCCCGCATCATGGCCGCCCGCGCCCTTTCCGCCGACGCGTGGCTGGCGGACGTCCCGGCAGTGCACGCCACCGTGGTTTTCGATGTGCGCCTGCCGCGCATCCTGACGGCTGCCCTGGTGGGAGCCGGACTGGCCGTCTCCGGCACCGCTTTCCAGGGCATACTGCTGAACCCCTTGGCGGACCCATACACCCTGGGCGTTTCGGCCGGCGCAGCCTTCGGCGCCTCGCTGGCCATTATTCTGAACATCGGATTCATGGGCATCTATTCGGTTCCCCTCTTCGCCTTCGCCGGCGCCCTGCTGACCCTGCTGCTGGTCATCGCCCTGGCCTCGTCCGCCGAGGGGCTGTCCTCCAACAACCTGATTCTCTCCGGTATCATCGTGGCCGCCATCCTCTCGGCCGGCATCAGTTTCCTGAAGTACGTGGCCGACGAGCAGGTTTCGGTGATCATCTTCTGGCTGATGGGCAGTTTCGCCTCGCGCACCTGGAGCGACGCGGCGCTAACCCTGGCCTTCGTCAGTGCCGGTTTCGCCGTTTTCGTCTTCTATGCCCGCGACCTCAACCTGCTCTCGTTGGGCAGGCGAACGGCCTCTTCCCTGGGAGTCGACATGCGTCGCGTGCCGGTCATCCTGCTGGTGACGGCCTCCCTGGTGGCCGCCCTGTGCGTATCGGTTTCCGGCATCATCGGTTTCGTGGGGCTGCTGGTACCCCACATGATGCGGGCCGTCACCGGACCCGACAACCGCCACCTGATGCCGGCCAGCCTGCTGGCCGGAGCCGTCCTGCTGCTGGGGGCCGACACCATCACCCGGGCCGTGCTGCCCCACGAGATCCCCATCGGCGTTTTGACGGCCCTCATCGGCGGCCCCTTCTTCTGCTACGTGTTCCGGCGACGTCAGATGGGCCGCAGGGGGTTTTGAACATGCCCTTTGACCTCGTCAACGTGGGTTTCGCCTATGGCCGGCGCCGGGTCTTTTCCAACCTCACGCTGCGCCTGCAACGGGGTTGCTTCTATGGACTCATCGGCCCCAACGGCTGCGGCAAGACCACCCTGCTGGACATGCTCTGCCGTCTGCGCACACCCCATAGCGGCACCATCCGCCTGCAGGACAGGAAGCTGGCGGACTACGGCCGCAAGGAGCTGGCCCGCCGCATCTCTCTGGTGCCCCAGGATTTCCAGATCAACTTCCCTTTCACGGCTATGGAGGTCGTCATGATGGGCCGCTACCCTCACCTCCCCCGCTTCGCCGCCCCGGGCGAGGGGGACCGTGCCACGGTCGCGGACATCATGGGCCGCACCGACACGGCGCATTTCCGAAACCGCCTGATCACCGAGCTGTCCGGCGGCGAGCGCCAGCGGGTGATCTTCGCCCGCGCCCTGGCCCAGGAGGCCGAGGTCAT
>CAYUAQ010000008.1:27608-59332 GCA_964442705.1 uncultured Desulfobacteraceae bacterium | reverse complement strand
CCTGACCTCGCCTCCTTTCTCAAGGTAAGACAATCCCAGATGGTATTCGGTATTTTTATCAAAATAATAAATAAAGATCAAACCGCCGGTCCGTCAGCGGGGCCGGGTCCTGCCACTGTCCCGGCGGGTTTCACAGAGACAGGCGGGCTATTTCTGGATCTCTTGCAGGGTGGGACTGATGCGGACAGGATAGGAGCTGTCTGCCTCGGGTTTTTTGTATCTCGCGTCCAGCTGGCGCATGTTTTCCCCGGCCCGTCGACGGATATCTTCGAGGGAGGGTTCACGAACGGTGATTTTCCCCTCCTGCATGACGGGAACCAGCAGGGGGACGGCTCCGGGGATGCGTTCGGTTCTCTGCCCGATGATGTCTTCTTTACAGTTTCCCCGGTCGTCGAAGCGGCGAAACACCTGCTTTTTACCGGCCAGGGTGGCTTTTCCCGGGCTGAGTTTGCGCACGTTGCGGCCGTTGAAGCTCACCATCTTGTAGACGATGTCCAGGTAGGGCGCATCCGCCGACACACCCATGCGGGTGCCCACGCCGAAGGCATCGATACAGGCCCCCTCGTCCCGCAGTCGGGCGATGGAGAACTCGTCCAGGCCGCTGCTGGCCAAGATCTTTACATCGGCAAGGCCGGCATCGTCCAGTAGGCGGCGCACCTTCGTGCTCAACGACACCATATCACCGCTGTCCAGGCGCACGCCGACCAGCGAGAATCCCTTTTGCCGGAGATAGCCTGCGATTTTCACGGCATTGGCGGCACCCTGGAGCGTGTCATAGGTGTCGATGAGCAGGACGCACTTGTCCGGAAAGGCATCGGCGTAAGCCCGGAAGGCATCGATCTCATTTTCAAAGGCCGTCACGAAGGAATGGGCCATGGTTCCGGAAACCGGAATACCGTACAGCTTGCCTGCCAGGACGTTGCTGGTGGCTTCGAAACCGGCGAGATAACTGCTGCGCGCCACTTTCAGGCCGGCGTCGTGGCCCTGGGTACGGCGCAGGGAAAAGTCGATTACCGGCCGGCCGGCGGCCGCGTGGACGCAGCGGGCCGCCTTGGTGGCGATCAGGGTCTGGAACCCGATGGTGTTGAGCAGGTAAGTCTCCAGCAACTGGGCCTGCGCGATGGGCGCATCGATCTCCATGATGGGCTCGTTGGCGAAAAAAATCGTGCCCTCGGGAAGGGCGACCACATCGCCGGTAAAACGCATGGCGGCCAGGTGATCGATGAAATCCGGCGTAAACAGCCCGCTTTTTTCCAGGTAACGGATCTCCCCGCTGTTGAACCCGAAGCCCGCCAGTTCGCGAAGCACTTCCCCCAAGCCGGCCATGAGGTAAAAGCTGCGCTGTCGATGGTAATCCCGGATAAACAGAGAGAAGGTGGCACGGCCCGCTATATGGTGACGAAAATAGCCTGCCGCCATGGTGAGCTCGTACAGATCGGTAAAGAGGGGGCCCGCCCGATGGGTAATCATGTAACCATCCCCGCCTGACAGGCGCTGTGCCGAAAAAACGAAGAAGATCCCCTGGGGGCGAATTCACCCCCCTGGATATCGACACGCACCCTGAATCTTCCGGCCACGCAAAAAACGCTGCTGGACATTTCCCCCCCCTCAATGGCGTCATCTGATACGGCGCCAGGTGATGACGCGAGGCATTATCCCGAACTCCGGCAAATTGTCGACTCAAAATAGAGCCGCGGGTTCTAATTTTCAAGTGTAAATTTCGATTTTTAGCCTTATGGCCCCATTGCATCGGTGACCAACCGCCCTTTTTGAAGGTTGACATTTTCCATGAAAGAAGTTTAGGTAGTCTACTTTACAGACTGTAGATTGCAGACTTTTCAGGTGGTGGGTACCGTTCGCTCTGGGAAAAAACCGTATGGCGAAAATAGACGTCAGCAATGTCAGTGTCCAGTTCGGGGGCTTGCTGGCCCTGTCCGATCTGAGTTTTCAGCTCCGCCCGGGCACCATTCTGGGCCTCATCGGCCCCAACGGTGCCGGCAAGACCACGGTTTTCAATGTGCTCACCGGTGTGTACCAGGCCTCGGCCGGCGACGTTCTTTTCGAGGGTGAGAGCATCCTCGGCAAACGCCCCCACCAGATCCTGTCCATGGGCATGGCCAGAACCTTTCAGAACATCCGCCTGTTCGCCAACATGACGGCCCTGGAAAACGCCATGGTGGCCCTGCACTCGCGCTACAGGAGCGGCGTGGTCAGCGCCATGCTGCGGTCGCGCTCCCAGCGGCAGGAAGAAAAGAAAATCCGCGCGGAAGCTTACGAGGCCCTCGAGTTCATGGGGGTCGAAGACTTCGCCGACAGCACCGCCGCCAACCTGCCCTACGGCCTGCAGCGCCGCCTGGAAATCGCCCGCGCCCTGGCCTCGCGTCCCAAGGTGCTGCTGCTGGACGAACCGGCCGCCGGCATGAACCCGGCCGAAAGCCAGGAACTGATCGAGGACATCAGCCGCATCTGCAGGGCCGGGGTGGACATCCTGCTGGTGGAGCACGACATGAAGGTGATTATGGGAGTGTGCCACTATATCATCTGCATCGATCACGGCGTCAAGATCGCCGAGGGGGTCCCGGAGGAAATCCAGCGGAACCCCAAGGTGCTCGAGGCGTACCTTGGTCAACCGGCAGAACAAACTTCAACCTAAGGAGGAAGCCCATGAAGAAAAGGACCCTGACCATTCTGGTAACCGCTCTGCTGATCGTCCCCTTCCTGGTGTGCGGGGCATCGGCCAAGACCCTGAAAATCGGTTCCATGAGCCCGCTGACGGGCCCCTATGCCGCCGACGGCAACGACATCAAAAACGGCGTACTGACCGCCATCGAAGTCTTCCAGCAGGAAGGCGGCATTCCCGGCTACGACAAGATCGAACTCTTTGCCCAGGATACGGCCTGCGACCCCAAGCAGGCTGTAGCCGCCGCCAACAAGCTGATCAACCTGGGTGTGGTGGGCGTCATCGGGGCCTACTGCTCTTCGTCCACCATTCCGGCTTCCGAGGCCCTGTCCGAGGAAGACATCCCCATGATCACGCCGGCCTCCACCAATGAAAAGGTTACCGAGCGCGGCCTGCCCTACATGTTCCGCATGTGTGGCCGCGACGACGACCAGTCCATCGTAGCCGGCAAATTCATCAAGGACGAGCTCAAGGCCAAGACCATTTTCATCGTCGATGACAAGACCACCTACTCACAGGGCCTGGCCGATGGCGTCCGCAAGCAGTGTGAAAAACTGGGCATCAAGGTCATCGCCCATGACCACGTCAACCAGGGCGACAAGGATTTCTCGGCGGTGCTGACCAAGGCTAAGAAGGATAGCCCGGATGTGCTTTACATGTGCCTCCAGAACCACTCCTCCGGCAGTCTCATGGCCATCCAGGCCAGACGTGCCGGCCTGAAGAGCACCATCGTCAGCCAGGACGCGATGTATCACCCCAATTTCATCAGCGTGGCCAAGGACGCCGCCAACGGCATCTACGTCACCTTCGGCTACGTGGACCAGTCCACGCCCAGCTACCAGAAATACGCCAAACTGTTCACCGCCAAGTACGGCAAGATCGGCGCCTACGCGACCTACGCCTACGATGCCGCCACGGTGCTGCTCAAGGCCATCAAACAGGCCAAATCCACGGATCCCAAGAAGATCAAGGCCGAGATCATGAAAATGGATTTCCAGGGCGCCTCCAAGCGCATCAAGTTCCGGCCCAACGGGGACTCCGGCTCCAACTACATCATCTTCAAAATCGAAAACGGCAAGTACGTAAAATACTGGGATCCTGAAAAGGGCAAGCTGTAAGGCGCCCCATCCGGCCAACGGCAGGAGTCCGGCCATGGGGCCGGGCTCTTTGCATCCCCGTTCCCCGCGTGTGCACTAGACTGAGAGTCTATGGATTATTTCATTCAACAGCTGATCAACGGCATCACCCTGGGCGGACTCTACGCCCTCATCGCCCTGGGCTACACCATGGTATATGGCGTCATCCAGCTCATCAATTTCGCCCACGGCGAGTTTTTCGCCGCCGGGGGATACGTGGGGGTGATCCTGCTCAACTATTTCGCCGGCCTGGGCTACCTCAAGACCCACCCGTGGATCTGCCTGGGGGCCTCCCTGCTGCTGACCATGACCTACTGCGCCTTTCTCGCCACGGCGGTGGAAAAGGTGGCCTACAAGCCGCTGCGGTTTGAGTCGCGCCTGGCGGCCCTGCTGTCGGCCCTGGGCATGTCCATCTTCCTGCAGAACGGGCTCATGCTGACCCAGGGCGTTTTCGACAAGCCCTATCCCATCGAACTGGCCCAGGGCGGGTTCGAGATCGGCGCCATCAGTTTCAACTACCTCCAGATCCTCATCGTGACGCTGACCATCGTCCTGCTCATCGGCCTGAATTTCCTGGTGTTCAAAACCCGGGTGGGCATGGCCATGCGGGCCACCGCGCAGGACAAGATCATGTCTTCGCTGGTGGCCATCAGCAGCAACCGCATCATCTCGCTGACCTTCGCCATCGGCGCGGGCCTGGCCGCCGCGGCCGGCATCATGGTGGGCTTCTACTACGGATCGGTGCGCTACGACATGGGTTTCGTGCCCGGCATCAAGGCCTTTGCCGCCGCCGTGCTGGGCGGCATCGGCAACATCACGGGCGCCATGCTGGGAGGATTGATCATCGGCATGGTGGAGGTCTTCGGCGCCGGCTACATCTCCGGCCAGTACAAGGATGTCTTTGCATTCATCATCTTGATCGGCGTGCTGTACTTCAAACCGACGGGTATAATGGGCGAGAATGTAGATGATACGAGAGTTTAAAAAAATCTGGAAGCCGTACACCATCGGGATGCTGTGGCTGCTGGGCCTGCTGTGGCCCCTGCTGGGGATCCACCCGGACGGGACGCTGTCCTTCGGTGCGACTTTCCGGGTCTGGTTTTACATCCTGGTGGTCACGCTGGTCTGCGTGGGCCTGTATCTGCTCAACAAAAGCCAGGCCCTGGCGCCCATGCAGTCCGCCATGGGTCGATTCAGATCGATCAGCGGCGCTTTCGGCGCCAAGGTTCCCAAGGCCCTGTGGTTCGGCCTGCTGGCAGTCGTGATGCTGGCCTACCCGCTGCTCACCGACCGCTACGCCCAGGATGTGGCCATCATGGTGCTGGTCTACGTCTGCCTGGGGCTGGGGCTCAACATCGTGGTGGGCCTGGCCGGCCTGCTGGACCTGGGCTACATCGCCTTTTACGGCGTGGGCGCTTACACCTACGCGCTGCTGAACATTCACTTCGGCATGAGCTTCTGGGTCTGCCTGCCCCTGGCCGCCGGCCTGGCCTGCATTGCCGGCTGCATCATCGGCTATCCCACCCTGAAGATGCGCGGCGACTACCTGGCCATCGTCACCCTGGGGTTCGGGGAGATCGTGCGCCTGATCCTCAACAACTGGATGACGCTGACCAACGGCCCCAACGGGATCCTGGGCATCAAGGCGCCGGCCATCTACATCCCCACCTTCGAGGGCGGTTTCAGCCTGGAGTATTTTTATCTCAAGAAGCTCTACTATCTCTACTACATCGCCCTGGCCCTGGCGGTGTTCACCGTCATCGGCGTCTACCGGCTGAACTTCTCACGCATCGGCCGGGGCTGGGAAGCCATCCGCGAAGATGAAACCGCGGCCGAGCTCATGGGGGTCAACACCTTCACGCTCAAGCTGCTGGCCTACGCCATGGGGGCCGTTTTCGCGGGCCTGGCGGGCGCCTTTTTCGCCGCGCGCATGCGCTTCGTCAGCCCCGAGAGTTTCACTTTCCTGGAGTCGGCCATGGTGCTCTCCATGGTGGTGCTGGGCGGCATGGGCTCCATTCCGGGTATCATCCTGGCCGTCATCGCGCTGATCGTGCTGCCGGAGGCCTTCCGCGGGGTGGAGATGTACCGCATGCTGGCCTTCGGCGCCAGCATGACGCTGATGATGCTGTTCCGTCCCGAGGGGCTCATCCCTGCCAAGCGGGTGGGCGGACGTTCCGAGGAAAGGGAGGGATGACCATGACCGCCCAGCCGCTTCTGGAACTGACAAACGTGTCCGCCAGCTACGGCAACATCAAGGCCCTCAAGGGCATTTCACTGAAAGTCTACCCCGGTGAGATCGTGGCCATGATCGGGGCCAACGGGGCCGGCAAGAGCACCACTCTGATGGTCACCTGCGGCATCATTCCCATAGACGACGGCGACATCGTCTACGACGGCCGCTCCATCCGCGGCGTGGCGGCCGAGAAGCTGCCGGTCCGGGGACTGTGCCAGGTCCCCGAGGGGCGGCGCATCTTCCCCCGCCTGACGGTGCACGAAAACCTGGAAATGGGGGCCTTCTACCGCCGCGATCGGGCCAAGATCGAAAAAGACATGCAATACGTGTACGACCTGTTCCCGGTGCTGCGCGAGCGCCGCAAGCAGCAGGGCGGCACCCTGTCGGGCGGCGAGCAGCAGATGCTGGCCATCGCGCGCGCCCTGATGACGCGGCCCAAGATGCTGCTGATGGACGAACCGTCCCTGGGCCTGGCGCCCCTGTTCGTGCAGAAGATCTTCGATATCATCCACGACATCAACCAGCAGGACGGCACCACCATCCTGCTGGTGGAGCAGAACGCCAACTTGGCCCTGCAGGCCGCCTCGCGGGGTTACGTGCTGGAAACCGGCACCATCATGATGGAGGACGAGGCCGACCGCCTGCTGCACAATCCCGAAATCCGAAAAGCCTACCTGGGAGAATAGGCCGGCATGGTCCACACCGCTCGGGCTTGGCGCAGTGCAGCCGTATGGCAAAAGAGCGGCCAGCTACCGGTTCTGGGTTGACGGTTTTCGGTGTATTTCAATGAACACTAACAGCGCGTTATCGGGGAAGGTGATGTGCATTCAATGAGGGCTATGCGGAACTGGTCGCCGCCGGAAGGCTGGCGGAAAATCACCACCATCGACCTGCACACGGCCGGGGAACCCTTCCGGGTCATCACCGGCGGCCTGCCCGAGCCGGCCGGCGATTCCATCCTGGCGCGGCGGCGCACCATGCGGGAAAAAATGGACCACCTGCGCACGGCCCTCATGTGGGAACCCCGCGGCCACGCCGACATGTACGGTTGCGTAGTCACGCCGCCCGAGTCGGCCGAGGCCGATTTCGGGGTGCTCTTTCTGCACAACGAGGGCTACAGCACCATGTGCGGCCACGGCATCATCGCCATGGCCACCCTGGCCGTGGAAACCGGCCTGGTGGCGGTGCAGGAACCGGAAACCGTCATACGCATCGACACCCCGGCCGGGCTGATCACGGCCAGCGCCCGGGTGCGCGGCGGCCGCGCCGTCAGTGCGGCTTTTCGCAACGTTCCCGCTTTCGTGCTGGCCCTGGACCAGACCGTCGAGGTGCCCGGCTGGGGCACAGTGCGCTACGACATCGCCTTCGGCGGGGCGTTCTACGCTTACGTGCAGGCGGCCGACGTGGGACTCACCACCTGGCCCGAAGACTTCACCCGCTTGATCGAAGCGGGCATGGCCGTCAAACGGGCCGTCATGGCCAGCCGGCCGATACCGCACCCCTTCGAAGAAGACCTGAGCTTCCTCTACGGAACCATTTTCATCGGCCCGCCGCACGCACCGGACGTGCACAGCAGCAACGTCTGCATCTTCGCCGAAGGCGAGGTGGACCGCAGCCCCACCGGCACCGGCGTGAGCGGGCGGCTGGCGCTGCACATGGCACGCGGGGAAATCGAAGCCGGGCAGTCCATCTGCATCGAGAGCATCATCGGCACGCGCTTTACGGGCCGGGTAGTCGGACAGACCACTTTCGGCCCCCACGACGCCGTCATCCCCGAGGTGGCGGGCTCCGCCCACATCGTGGGCCGCTGCGAGTTTCTCATGGACCCCGAGGACCCGCTCAAGGAGGGGTTTATCTTGCGATAGGTGTCAGGTGTCAGGTGTCAGGTGTCAGGTGTCAGGTGTCAGGTGTCAGGTGTCAGGTAAAAACGAACTGCTGAAAAGCGACCTGTCAACCTCTTTCCGGTGGGAAAAAACGAGATGAAACTGATTCTGCTGATGGCGGTCACCGTGGACGGCATGATCGCCCGGGACGACGCGCATTTCCCGGACTGGACGGGACGGGCGGACAAGCGTCTGTTCGTGGAGGTCACTAAAAAGGCCGGCGTGATCATCGTGGGCTCCAAGACTTTCGACACCATCGGAAAGCCCCTGCCACAGCGCCTGATGGTGGTCATGACCCGCAACAGGGCCCGGCGCTCCCGCTGGGACAACCTGATATTCACCGACATGCCCCCCCCCGAACTGCTCGCCGACCTCGAGCGCCGGGGACACCGCCAGGCGGTACTGGCCGGTGGCGCCACCATCAACGACCTCTTCGCCCGGTGTGACCTGATCGATGAAATCCGCATCACGATATCGCCGCTGATCTTCGGCCGGGGGATCTCCCTGTTCAATAGCGAACACGACCTTGCGTTGAACCTGAAGGCGGTGCAGCCGCTGGAGGGAGACCTGGTTCACCTCATCTATGAGGTCAATAAACCGCCCCAAGAAGCTCAGTCCCCTTCCTGATCCAAACGGCCGTGCACCTGAAGCTGCCGCACCATGTCCAGCAGCGGCGGTTTCAGGCGAGTCCACCTGGGCTCCATGGCACGGTCTTCCTGCCAGGTGAAGTTCACCTCGTCGTAGCGTTCGGGGATCACCTTCTCATCCTGTACGCCGTACCGCTGTTCCGGGTAGAATTCCACCCATAGCGTCCGCTGCCGATCCAGCTGGAACTGCCGGGCCACCAGGGTGGCGATGTGGCCGATGTGGCTGCGCAGCGAAACAAACCGTTTCTTCTCTCCGGGCGCCAGCGGCACCTCGGAGACGATCACGACAAACGACTTCAGGGGCACCACGCCATTGGCGGGCGCCTTGCGCAGATCAAATATTTTCAGGCGGCACTGGCCGGCCTCCAGGCGCAACAGGCCGCCCCAACCTTCCCAGGTATATACGTCATCGTAAATCAGCATGTTTTTCTCCCGGCTAAAACAAATCTTCGATGAGGTCGTTCATGGTTTCGTTGAGATGCTCGTCGTCGGTGAGCGGCAGGCACAGCGCCGTGCTGCAGGCCGCCTTGATGGGGATGCCGCGTTTTACCAGCAGGGCGGCATAGATCAGCAGGCGCGTGCTGACCCCTTCGCTGAGGCCCTGCTCACGTATGTTGCGGATCTTGCGGGCCAGGGCGACCAGCCGGCCGGCGGTCTGCGCGTCGATCTGCCCCTCGGTGGCCACGATGCGGGCTTCTTTCTCGGCATCCGGGTAATCGAACGCCATGGCGATAAAGCGCTGCCGCGTGCTCTGTTTGAGGTCCTTTAAAACGGACTGGTAGCCCGGGTTGTAGGAAATGACCATCATGAAGCCGGAGTGGGCCCGCACCACCTCACCCTTCTTGTCGATATTCAGGATGCGGCGGTCGTCGGTCAGGGGGTGGATGACCACCGTGGTGTCCTTGCGGGCCTCGACGATTTCGTCCAGGTAACAGATGGCACCGGACCGGACGGCCCGGGTGAGCGGACCGTCCACCCACACGGTTTCATCGTCCTTGAGCAGGTAGCGCCCGATGAGATCCGAGGCGAACAGGTCCTCATGGCAGGCCACGGTGATCAGCGGCCGTTTCAGGCGGTAGGCCATGTATTCCACGAAGCGGGTCTTGCCGCATCCGGTGGGCCCCTTGAGCATCACCGGCAGCCGGGATTCGAAGGCGGCTTCGAAGACGCGCACCTCGTCTTTGATTTCAAGGTAATAGGGCTCGTGGTCGATAATGAACTCATCGCTGTTGACCGGGGTCCTCATGGCGATCCTTCCACGTCAAGGAGACGTCTTTTTTTTTATGCCGCCGCCGCAGCCTGTGCTGCCGGACGGCAGAAATTCGGTTGCATTGCAGATACATGTGCGTATATTAACCAAAGTGGGCAATGCCCGCAACCCAATTCGATATAAGGACTTCAATGAATCAGACAGGTAACCGCAATGTATCCCGGCTCACCACCGCCGATGGGAAGGAAATCGTGCTGGTGGGAACGGCTCACGTCTCCCATGAAAGCGTCACCCTGGTCAAGTCGGTGATCGACGAAGAAAAACCCGACACGGTGTGTGTCGAACTGTGCCCGTCACGATACGAGTCCATCCAGCAGAAGAAAACCTGGCAGGAAACCGATATCGTGAAAGTCATCAAGGAAAAAAAAGCCTTCCTGCTGTTGTCCAACCTGATGCTGGCTTCCTTTCAGAAACGCATCGCCAAAAAACTGGACATCAAACCCGGCCAGGAGATGTTGGCGGCCATCGAAAGCGCCGAAGCCGCTGGCGCCCACCTTCACTTGGCCGACCGTGACATCCGCATCACCCTGTCGCGCACCTGGCGCAGCATGGGACTGTGGAGCAAGCTCAAGCTGCTCTTTCAGCTCATCCTGTCGGTGACAGCGGTGGACGATATCAAGGAAGAAGATATCGAAAAGATGAAAGAGCAGGACATGCTGGAATCGATCCTGGCGGAGGTGGGCAGATCCCTGCCCCAGCTGAAGAGCATCCTGATCGATGAACGCGACCGCTACCTGGCCGAAAAGATCCGCACGGCCCCGGGTCGCCGGATCGTGGCGGTGGTGGGTGCCGGCCATGTCCCCGGGATCGTGAAAAACTGGGAGACGCCGGTGCATCTGGAAGAACTGGAGGCGGTCCCCCCACCGGGAAAACTGCTGGGGATCCTGAAATGGGGTCTGCCGGCGGCAATCGTGGCCATGTTCACAGTGGGGTTTTTCTGGGGCGGCGCCAGGACCGGCACCCACATGCTGGCCTGGTGGGTCCTGGCCAACGGGGTGCTGGCGGGGCTGGGCGCCATTATCGCCCTGGGGCACCCGCTGACAGTGGTTTCTTCCGTGGTGGCCGCCCCGCTGACGTCGCTGAACCCCATGATCGCGGCCGGCTGGGTGTCGGGACTGGTGGAAGCCTTTTCCCGCAAGCCCAAGGTCAAAGACTTCGAAAGCCTGCCCGACGACATCCTCTCCGTGCGGGGTTTCTGGCACAACAAGATCACCCGCATCCTGCTGGTGGTGGTCTTCACCAACCTGGGAAGTTCCCTGGGAACCTTCGTGGCCATCCCCCTCATCGCCAAGCTTTTGTAGCGGCGCACTCCTGTATCCCTGCTAAAAAACAGGAAAAATCATCAATGGTGTTGGCTTTGCGCGCAAGGCACACAGGCACAAAGTGAAGGAAAGTTTTTTTCTTTTTGTCAAGCGGTGACGCGGACGTAATGAACGAAACGGCCGGGCAAATTAATCTGCCGCCCTAACGTTCGTAGCGCACCACCCGGTTGCGGCCGCTCTGCTTGGCCCGGTACATGGCCTGGTCGGCGCGGTCCACCAGGGCCTTGACGCTTTCGACGTCTTCTTCATAGACGGCCACGCCGACGCTGACGGTCAGGGAGTAGCCGGAAAAGCGTTTGGCCAGCAACCGGCCCAGATCCTCCACTTTGGACCGAATCCGCTCCCCGTAGCTAAAGGCACCCGCCAGGTCCGTGTCGGTGAGGATGCACAGAAACTCCTCCCCCCCGTACCTCCCCACGATCTGGGAGGGCCGCGAAAATTTGGTCAGGATGCCGGCCAGCAGCTTCAGGATACTGTCCCCGGCCGTGTGGCCGAAGGTGTCGTTGAGGTGTTTGAAGTGATCCACGTCCAGCATTACCAGTGCCAGCCTGCGGCCCTCGCTGCGGGCCCGGTTGAAAGCTTCCACCAGGAAAGTCTCCAGGGAGGCACGGTTGTATATGTTGGTGAGGCCGTCGCGGGTGGCGCGGGTCTTGATTTCCTCGAAAGTGCGGGCTTTTTCCAGGGCCACGCTCAGCTCGTTGGCCACGATGGCCACGGCCGACAGGTCCGAAGGCTGCAGGGCCCGGCCGGAAGGCGTGTTGTCCACGGCGATAAGGCCGACGGCTTTGCCGTTCACCGCAAAGGGGACGGCGCCTAGCTGCCGGCTTGCCAGCAGCTTCAGGGCCTGGCGCTCGTCCTCGGTGCGGCCGTCGATGAGCACAGGCACCCGTTCCCGAAGACAGCTGACAAAACCGCTGTCGGCGCTGTTGAGCTCGATGCGCATCTTTTTCAGGACGCTTTCGGGGGACGTCCGGTCCAGGGCCTCGACGATCACCAGATGCCGGTCAGAACCGACTTTCATGGCCAGCACCCGGTCGAATCCGAAACTCTGCTGAATGGATTTGAGGGTGTCCTTGATGATCCTGCGCGGTTCCAGGCTGCGGTGGGGCTGGGTGACACTCCGGCGCAACCGGGTGATGGTCTGCAGTTCCCGCTTCAGACTGCCCTGGGCATGCTGGTGTCGGGCGTTCTTGCGGCCCAGCGCTATGTTGGCGCGCAACAGGCTTTCCCTGAAATCCTCCATGGAGGGAAAACTGAACCCATAATACTCCGCCGTGGTCTGAATCTCCCGATCCATGCGCGCCATCAGCTCCTGCAGGTGGAGACGCTCGACATCGATGACCGCCTCCACCTCCGGGCTCAGTACCGGATTCGCTGTCCCGTTAAAAGACCCGATCCCCTGGTTCCAGGTGATGAAGTCGGCCAGGGATACCACGGCGATCAGCAGGGCCTCGTCGGGGGCCGGCTTCAGGTGTTGGAATCGCCGGTGGTGCAGCAGAATGGCGCCAATCAGCCGCTCGGGCATCTTCCAGGTATCGCAGAAATAGGCCCCGGCGTCGTCGTGACGCAGCCCCAGAATTCGGCTCTCTGCCTCCACCACGGGTTCGGCACCATCGGCCGCCACCCGCAGAAAATCCCCGTAGCGCATGGGCCCGTAAGAATCCATGATCACCTTGCCGATATCGTGGAGCAGGCCGGCCACATAGGCCTCCTCGGGGTCGGGGTACGCCAGCGCCTCGGCCATGGCGCGACAGAGGGCGCCCATGGCAATGGCGTGTTTCCAGAAAAAGACCGCATCGAAATCCGAATGCCCGCCGGGCTTGATCATGGTCTCAAACAGGGTCACCCCCAGGGCGATGGAACGGATCTCCAGGGCGCCCAGCAGGACCACGGCGTGCTTGATGGACGAGATCTGGCGCAGCGCGCCGTAAGCCGCCGAATTGACGATACGCAGGGTCTTGGCCGCGATGGAGGGATCGGCCTCCACCACCTTGGCGATATCGGCCGAGGATTTGCTGTCGTCGCGCGTGATCTCCAGCAGGCGCAAGGCCACGAGGGGAAAGGGGGGCAGCTTGTCGACCCGCCGGCCCAGGATCTTTTCGATCTTCTCTCGTGAAGGCAACAGTGTTTTGACATCCGGCTCCACTACCGTTTCCCTTCCTCCATCAAGTTTCATGCATGCAGCTATCAGGGGTCAACTGAAACATTGAACCGGGTCATTCAAACAAAATGGCAAACCACCCACTACTTTTTAATCGTTCGCCCATCTTTTCCTGATTGCTGAGAGCTGATACCTGACAGCTTTTATATATTAGTGGTACTGCGCTTCGATCCAGCGCCGGTACTCGCCGCTCTGCACGCGCTCTATCCAGCGTCGCTGGTCCAGGTACCAGCGCACGGTTTTTTTCAGCCCCGTGGCAAAGGTCTCCCGGGGACGCCAGTCCAGGGTGTCCCGGATCTTGCTGAAATCGATGGCGTAGCGGCGGTCGTGGCCGGGGCGATCCTTGACGAAGCGGATCAGTTCGCGTCGGGGTGAGCCGGGGTCGGGGCGCAGTTCATCGAGGATGTCGCAGACCATCTCCACGACGGTGATGTTGGGCATCTCGCTGGCGCCCCCCACGTTGTAAGTCTCGCCTGCCAGCCCGTACTGCATGACGGTCCAGATGGCGCGGCAATGGTCCCAGACGTAGAGCCAGTCCCGCACGTTCCTGCCGTCTCCGTATACCGGCAGGGGCTTGCCGGCCAAGGCGTTCAGGATCATCAGGGGAATCAGTTTCTCGGGAAACTGGTAGGGGCCGTAATTGTTGCTGCAGTTGGAGATGGTCACCGGCAGACCGTAGGTTTTGTGATAGGCCCGCACCAGGTGATCGGAGGCGGCCTTGGACGCCGAGTAAGGGCTGTTGGGCCGGTAAGGTGTCTGTTCGGTGAAAAAGCCCTCGGCCCCCAGGCTGCCGAACACCTCGTCGGTGCTCACGTGGTGGAACAGCACCAGCCGCTCCTGGCGGGCCCTGGCCAGTTCCAGCAGGTTGAAGGTCCCCAGGATATTGGTTTCGATGAAGGCCCCGGGCCCCACGATGGAGCGGTCCACGTGGGATTCGGCCGCAAAATGGCAGATGCCGTTGACGTCGTAGCGCTCGAAGACCCGCTGCAGGTCATCGAAGCGGCAGATATCGACTTTTTCGAAGACGTAGCGCTGCCCGAAGCGCCGGGCCGTCTCCGCAAGGTTCTCCGGATTTCCGGCGTAGGTGAGCTTGTCCACGTTGATGATGCGGCCGGTAAAGTCGGTTGACGACAGTACATACTGGATAAAATTGGTGCCGATGAAGCCGCAGCCTCCGGTCACCAGCAGGTTTTTCATCTGTCGGGGGGTTGTGGGCATACCGGTTCACTCCGGGGGGTTCTGTTTCCTGAGATTCATTTTCAGCCGGGTACGGTTGCGACCGCTTTGGTCGCGGGTGAATTCGAGCTCATCGACCAGTTGGCCGATGATGTACAGACCGAACCCGCCGGGACGGGAGCCGTCGAAATCCGGCGGCGGCACCTCCTCGGGATCGAAAGGGCGGCCCCAGTCATGCACCGTCAGGACCAGGAAATCACCCTCCAGGTGCATCTCGATGTGGATGTCCCGGTCCCCGGCACCCCGGTAGCCGTGGCGCATGATGTTGGTCAGCACTTCGGTGGCGGCCAGTTCGATGTCGCATATCCGGTCCCTGCCGGGGGACCCGGCGCCCTCGCGGCGGCAAAAGCCGCGGATGAATTCCCGCACCCGTTCGAGTTCTCCAAAATCGCTGGTAATGACCAGCTTTTCTTCTGGGGGCTGTTCAGCGCCGCTCGGTGTCTGCTTGTTGTCAACAGTCATGGGTAGTAGCTGATGGTTGTGCGCCTGGTCCCGGCTCGAGGCCCCTGCGCGTTGGGCCGACCGGCCGGGCCGTGAATCATGCCTGCGGAGGCGGCACGGCCGCGATCTGCCAGATATCCTGTGCGTACTGTGCAATGGTCCGGTCACTGGAGAATTTACCCATGCGGGCCACGTTCAGCACGGTTTTTGCGATCCAGTCGTCCCGGTCCCGGTAACCGCCGTCGACCTCTTCCTGGATCTGGACATAAGGGGCGAAATCGGCCAGGTGAAAATAAGGGTCTCCGCCCTCGAGCAGGGTGTCGCAGAGGGGCTGGAACAACCCGGGTTCGGCAGCGCAGAAGCGGTCCGAGGCCATGGCATCCACCACGCTGCGCAACCGATCATCGCTTTCGTAAAACGCCCGGGGATCGTATCCTTCCAGACGCATCTGCGCCACCTGGTCGGCGTGCAGCCCGAAAATGAAAATGTTGTCCGGGCCCACCTCTTCCAGGATTTCGATATTGGCCCCGTCCATGGTTCCCACCGTCAGGGCCCCGTTGAGGGCGAATTTCATGTTGCCGGTGCCGGAAGCTTCTTTGCCGGCCGTGGAGATCTGCTCACTCAGGTCGGCGGCCGGAATGATCTTCTCAGCCAGCGAAACCCGGTAATCGGGAACAAAGGCCACCTTCAATAGCCCCTCTGCCCGGGGGTCGCGGTTGACCACCTCGGCCACACTGTTGATGAGCTTGATGATCAGCTTGGCGGCCGCGTAGCCGGGGGCCGCCTTGCCCGCAAAAACGCAGGTCCGGGCGGTCTGCGGTAGTTCGCCACGGTCGACGATGCCCAGATAGCGGTCGATGATGCCCATGACCATGAGCAGCTGGCGCTTGTACTCGTGGATGCGCTTGGCCTGGATGTCGAACAGGGACTGCGGATCCACCCGCACACGGGTGGTCTCGAAGATAACGCGGGCCAGCCGCTCCTTGTTGCGGGCCTTGATGCGCTCGAAATCCGCCCGGAAGCCGGCATCGGCGGCCAGCGGCTCCAGTTCCCGCAGACGGTTCAAATCGGTGATCCATGCCTCTCCGGTGTGCCGCGAGATCAGGCCGGACAGTTCCGGGTTGGCCTTGAGCAGCCAGCGGCGGGGGGTGATGCCGTTGGTCTTGTTGGAAAATTTCTGGGGCCAGAGATCGTAGAAATCGGGGAACAGGGACGTTTTGACCAGCTCACTGTGCAGGGCGGCCACGCCGTTGACCGCATGGCTGCCCACCAGTGCCAGATGGGCCATGCGGACCTGTTTGACGGATCCCTCTTGGATGAGCGACATGCGTGCCCGCCGGTCCCCGTCATCGGGGCGCAGCTCCGCCACCCGGTCCAGAAAACGGCGGTTGATTTCGAAGATGATCTGCATGTGCCGCGGCAGTACGCGTTCGATAAGATCCACCGGCCAGCGCTCCAGGGCCTCGGAAAGCAGGGTGTGGTTGGTGTAGGCCGTGGTCCGGCAGGTGATCTGCCAGGCCTTTTCCCAGGGAAGCCGGTTTTCGTCCACCAGCATTCTCATCAGCTCGGCCACGGCCAGGGCCGGGTGGGTGTCGTTGAGTTGAACGGCCACCCGGCGGTCCAAGTTCTGCAGGTCGTCATGGCCCTGGTGAAACCGGCGCATGATATCGCGCAGGGCGCAGGCCACGAAAAAATACTCCTGGATCAGGCGCAGTTCCCGGCCGGCCTCGATGTCATCGGCGGGGTAGAGGACCTTGGACACCGTTTCCGAGGCCACTTTGCGCTCCACCGCGCGGATGTAATCACCGCGGTTGAAGATCTGCACGTCGAACTCGTCCGAGGCCCGCGCCGAATACAGCCTGAGGGTGTTGACGGTTTGACCGCCGTAGCCGACGATGAGCATGTCGTGGGGCACCCCGATGAGAATCTCCCAGTCCAGCCACATGGGGTTGTAGCCGCCCTCCCGGTCGCGTCCGTGCTCGATGCGGCCGTAAACCGGGATGATGCAGGCCTGCTCGCGCCGCTCGATCTGCCAGGGGTTGCCGTTGACCAGCCAGTTGTCCAGTTTTTCCCGCTGGTAGCCGTTGTTGATTTCCTGCCGGAACAGACCGTAGCGGTAATTGATGCCGTATCCGTAGCCGGGCATGTGGAGGGTCGCCAGAGAGTCCAGGAAACAGGCCGCCAGCCGCCCCAGTCCGCCGTTTCCCAGACCGGCATCCCTTTCGCACTCCCTGATCTGGGCCAGATCGGTGCCCAGCTCGGCCAGTGCCGCGGCCACCGCTTCGAAGATCCCCAGGTTGTACAGGTTCTTGCCCAGGGAGCGCCCGATCAGGAATTCCATGGACAGGTAGTACACCCGCTTGGCATCGGCCCGGCGGTAACGTTCTTCGGTCCGGATACGGCCGTCGATGAGCAGGTCGCGCACGGACAGCGCCGTCGCCCAGAACAGATCGGCGGGGCTGGCCTGCTTCAGGTCGATGCCCAGGGTGTACCGCAAATGGCGGCAGATAACCGTCTTGAAATCAGCCGCCGTGAGGGCGTGCACTTCGTTTGCCTTGCAGTACATCGGCTTACTCCTTCAGGGCATGCCTGGCCATGGACGCGAATCAGTCCGCCTGCTCAAAGACCTGCAGCGATTCCGCCTCGCTGTCGTACATCTCGAAAATACGGTCCATGCGGGTAAGCTTGAACATGGATTTTACCGGATCAGTGGCCCCGCAGATCACCAGCTTACCGTCGTCGCCAATGGCTTTCAACCCGGATATGATGGCGCCCAGGCCGCTGCTGTCCAGAAATTCCACCGTTGAAATATCCAGAATGATCCAGCGGCTGCCCGCCCCCACCAGCTCGTTCAGCCTCTCTTTGAACTCGCCTGAAATGCCGGCGTCGATCCGTTTTTCCAAGGCTCTGAGAACGGTTACCTCCCCATTTTGGACAATTTCCATCTGCATCTGCATCGTCTCCTGTTTTAAAGATCTTTCCCTCCCCGATACGCCATGGCCAGCAGTGTGACATCGTCTTGAGGTCTGAAGCCGCCGCCGAATACCTCCATGGACCGGATCACACGCTGGCAGGCGGCGTCGAGCGGTGAGCGACGGCTCTGGAGCAGTTCCCGGCACAGGCGCTGTTCACCGTACGCCTCCCCCTCCGGATGCCGGTACTCGACAATGCCGTCGGTAAACAGAAAGAGCCGGTCTTGGGCCTGAAGAAATACGCGTCCCTCTTCGAAAGCCATCCCGCTGCCCAGCCCGATGACCGGACCGCCCTCTTCCAGCAGCTCCACCCCGCCTTGCCGGCGAACCACCACCGGCATGGGATGGCCGGCCCGGCTGTAGCACACCGACCCGCTGCGGACATTTATCACCAGGTAAACGATGGTGAAATATTTTTCGAACCGCTCGAAGGGAAACTCGCGGTCGAGACTGGCCAGCACCTCGGCCGGTGGTATGATGCGGTAATAGGGCGGTTCCGCCACCGGCTGTTTGAGGGCCGACCCCGTTCTGGGCAGCAGTGCCTGGGACACCGATACCGTGACCATGGCGGAGGGCACCCCGTGTCCGCTGACGTCCAGCATGAAAATAGCCACATGCGACTCATCCAGCGGATGAATGTTGAACACGTCACCGCCGACCTGCTCACAGGGGAAAAAGCGCCAGGAAAAATCCAAGCCCGGAATGTCGGGCGCCCCTTGCGGGAGCAAGCTCTTTTGGATATGCCCGGCTGCCCTGAGGTCTTCGTCCAGGTGTTTCTGCTTGCGGCGAAGATCGCGGTTGACCTCCAGCAGGGAGCGCGTCAGATCCTGTATTTTGAATTGATTGCGGATACGCGCCAGCACCTCTGCCCTGTCGAAGGGCTTGGTGATGTAGTCGACCGCACCCACCTCGAGCCCCCTGACCTTGTCGGCCGCATCGGCTCTGGCAGATATGAATATCACCGGAATATCCCGGGTGTGTCGATCCTGTTTCAGCCGGCGGCACAGCTGGTAGCCGTCCATCTCCGGCATCTGGATGTCGGAGAGCACCAGGTCCGGCCGATGGCCACGGCAGTATTTTACGGCCTCTTTCCCATCGGTGGCCTCGATCAGTTCGTACTCTTCGCTTTTGAGGTAGAAAGACAGCAGCTTGCGCACGCTGGGGCTGTCGTCGACGATGAGGATTTTTTCCGGCATGGACCCCGTCACTCGCTGATAATGCGCACCACCGTCCTGCGCACCGTTTTGCCGTCCCTGCCGGTGAAACGCCGGGTGATGGTTTTAAGCCGTCCCCTGGCATACAGTTGAATACATTCGGGGTACAGCTCCCATTCCAATTCGAGCCCTTTCTTCCTGACCGACTCCAGCGAGTCGTTTTCCGAAATGGGGAAGGACCGCTGGGCGATAATCGGCCCGGAGTCCTCGCCGTAGTCGACGAAATGGACCGTACATCCGGCGATCTTGCAGCCATACCGGTAAGTGTCGCCGTATCCGTCGATTCCCGGAAAAGCCGGCAGCAACGCCGGGTGAATATTCATGATACGCGGTTCACCGGGAGAAACATTGACGTTGTCGATGAAATAGGGTGTCAACGTCCGCATGAACCCGGCCAGCACCAGCAAATCGAAGGGGTAGGGCTTCATGCGGGACAGCAGTTCGGCCTCGGCCACGGCCCGGGAGACCAGAAAGGCCCTGCGCTGCTCGACAGGCGTGCCTTCGTCCAGCAGGGACTGCCTGGCCAGGATGTCTTGCAGGTTAAATCCGGGCGGGGCGGGGACGGCATCCGTATTGTCGCACACACGGGAGATGATTTCCCGGTAATCAACCGTAAAGGCGGGAATATCTTCCTTGCGGCCGCGCTGCAGGCCGGAAGCGCGGGGATTGTCGGAGCCGATGAAGACAACCTCTCCATCGATACGTCCCGTACGGCAGGCATCCAGGATGGCCTGCAGATTGGATCCGGTGCCGGAAATGAGCACACCGATGCGTAGTGAGCCGGGCAAAAGCGCCCTCCTTCCCAATGGTTGCTGAAATCAAAAACGACAGGCTTGTAAAAAGTCTCTTTCGAGGGAACTGCAGGCCTCTTACGGGTTCATCAAAAAAACGGCTGCCCGTGCATTCGAAGCGGTTTCCGGCCTGCTGCGGTTACCAGCCGAAATCATAAACATCTTTGGTGCGTTACATAACAGGCCAACCCGCGGTTGTCAATTGCCCGTGCTCCGTGGTCCCGTGGACAGTCGTCCCTGACCATTTCAGGGCCTTGCCGCTTCAACCCCGCCATATAAGGATAGAAGTTCGGGTTGCAAACGCAGAAAACATGGTCCCAGTTACCCTGGGCGTGTCAACGGTTGTAGCAGTGAACCACGGTCAACAGTCAATGGACTGTCTGACAAGGTTGACAATGGGACGCGAGGTTACTATATTCCGGGGCAATATGGTCGCAAAAGAAAGGATTACGTAATCATGGCAAAAAACGTGGTAGAGATCGACGACAGCAGCTTTGAAGCCGAAGTCATACAGAACGAGAAACCCGTACTGGTCGACTTCTGGGCGCCCTGGTGCGGCCCCTGCAAGGCCATCGGGCCTCTCATCGAAGACCTGGCGGGATCGTTCGGCGATAAGGTGAAATTTGCCAAATGCAACGTGGACGACAACCCGGTGACCCCCAGCAAATTCGGCATCAAGGCCATCCCAACCCTCATTTTCTTCAAAGACGGCAAGGTACACGAGCAAATCACCGGCATTGTGGCCAAGTCCAAGCTCGAAGAAGTTTTGAGCGCTCTCGTATAGCCCATGCCCATCGCCCGGCACTATCAAATCCAGGGACCGGGTTTTTCAAACCACACCACGAGCTCAGGGAAGGGGACGCTGAAATGCAGCCAGCAATATCCCTTGCTGCCGAAGGCCATGAACGTGTGCGCACACGGGCACCTGCCGTGGCATGGGGGGTGGTGTGTTGTGTTCTTGCCCTGATGCTGTTTGCCGGCTGCAGCACGATCAAGTCCTGGTTCACCAGCGATATCGAAAAAAGCGCTCAGGACCTGGCTGCAGACGGCATGGATGCTTATGAGAACAAGGACTACAAGGAGGCCATCAAGGCCTTCGAGCAACTCAAGGACTGGTATCCCTTCAGCAAATACACCCCCCTGGCCGAACTCAAAGTCGCCGATGCCAACTACAAGCTCGGCAATTACGAAGAGGCCATTTACGCCTACGAGGCCTTTGAAGGCCTTCACCCGCGCAACGAGGCCATCCCTTACGTCATCTATCAGATCGGCATGTGTTACTTCGAGCAGATCGACACCGTGGACCGTGACCAGACACCAGCACGCGAGGCACTCAAAAGCTTTCAGCGGCTGAGGCGCCAGTATCCGGGTAACGTTTACGCCATCAAGGCGCGCACCCACATCGACCACTGCTACAAGAGCCTGGCCGGACACGACCTGTACGTGGGCAAATTTTACTTCAAAGGCGGACATTACCGGGCGGCATTGTACCGCTTCAAAAGTGTGGTGGAAAACTACCCGGATGTGGGGTATCATCTGGAGGCGCTGAACTACATCCGGCAGTGCCGAATCTTCATGGCGGAAGAGGAGGGGTAAAAACCCCTTTACAAGGCGCCCTAAATCCGTTACAAGACCATTTTTTCAACCATTATTAGAGGATTTTACCCACAGCCGTCTTCAAAATAGGCACGCTCTTTTCCGGGGGGTGTTTTGAGATCGGCGCTTCAGGGATTCAGAGGTGATTGCCATGTCCAGAGTATGCGAAATTTGCGGCAAAAAACCGCTTACCGGCAATAATGTCAGCCACGCCCACAACGTTACCAAGCGGCGTTTCAACCCCAATCTGCAGCGGGTGCGGGCCCTGAAAAACGGGCAGGCCAGGAAAATGGTGGTGTGTACCAGCTGCATCAAATCCGGGCGCATCGTCAAGGCACCGTAATCTCAGCCCTGCTGCAGACATGATCCGGTGCTTGTCCGGCTCGGCCGGTGCCCTCAGTTGTCCACCCGCCTCACTTCCAGTATCCGTTTAACCTTCTTTATTTCCGAAAGTATTTTCTCCAGATGGGCGGTATCGTTGACGGCAATGGTAAACATGCTGTCGACGATTTTGTTTTCACGGATGTGGGTGTTGGCGTTGAGGATGTTGGCGTTGTGCTTGCTGATGGCGGCGGCCACATCGGCCAGCAGGCCCAGACGGTCATAAGAGCTGACCCGGATCTTGACCGGGTAGGTATCGTCCGCCATGTGGCTCCACTGCACGTCGATCTTGCGCTCTGGATTCATCTTGAGGGCGTTCTTGCAGGATCGTCGGTGCACCGTCACACCGAACCCCTGGGTGATGTACCCCACGATGGGGTCCCCCGGAACCGGCTGGCAGCACTTGCCGAACCTCACCAGAATGTCGTCCAGGCCCTTGACCAGTATGCCCTCGCGGGGTTTTTTCTTGCGCACCCGCCCGATGATCTTGTTGAACAATGACTGGGTGTCTTGCCTGTCGTCGGGCGGCGGGGCATACTTGCGGATGATCTGCAGCGGTGTGTTCTTGCCGTAGCCGACGCTGGCGATGAGGTCATCCACGTTCTTGAAACCCAGCGTCTGCACCACATTGGACAGTTTATCGGACTTGAGAAACTCGCTGAACGACAGGCCGTATTTTTGAAAGGCCTTTTCACACATCTCGCGGCCCAGGGTCAAACTGCGCTCTCTCTCCTGGGTCTTGATCCACTGCCGGATGCGTGACCGTGCCTTGACGGTCTTGACAAATTTCAGCCAGTCCTTGCTGGGGTGGTGATTCTTGGTCGTCAGGATTTCGACGATGTCGCCGGTGTCCAGTTCGTAGCGCAGCGGCACCATGCGGCCGTTGACCTTGGCGCCCGTGCACTGGTGCCCCACCTCGGTGTGGATCTGATAGGCGAAATCCACCGGGGTGGCCCCCCGGGGCAGGGATTTGATGTCCCCCTGGGGCGTGAACACGTAAACCTCGTCGGGAAACAGGTCGATGCGTACGTTCTCCAGAAACTCGTCAGGGTCGCGGATGTTCTCCTGGTTTTCGACGATATTCTGAATCCAGGCAAAGGTGCGGCTCACCTGTTCATCGATGCTGCGCCCCTCCTTGTAACTCCAGTGGGCGGCGATGCCCGATTCGGCCACGCGATCCATCTCGCGGGTGCGGATCTGGATCTCGACACGTTCCCCGCGGGGACCGATGACGGTGGTATGCAGCGACTGGTACATGTTGGGCTTGGGCCGGCCGATGTAGTCCTTGAACTTGTAGTCGATGGGTTTCCACATGGCGTGCACGTGCCCCAGGGCCTCGTAGCACTGGGGGATGGTTTCCAGGATGATGCGGAAGGCGATGATGTCGTAAACTTCATGAAACGCCAGGTTCTGGGAAACCATCTTCTGGTATATGCTGTAAAAGCGCTTGTAGCGTCCCGTCACCTCGCATTTGAGTCCGCTCTGCGCCATCTTTTCCTTGATGAGCTTCTTGACCGTTTCGATGTACGCTTCCCGCTCCTTGCGGTCCTTGGCCACCAGACCCCTGATGCGTTCATAGGCCTCTGGCTGCAGGTGCATGAACGAAAGATCCTCCAACTCGCTCTTGATCCAGTAGATGCCGAGGCGCGAGGCGATGGGGGCGTAAATATCAAGGGTCTCCTGGGCGATTTTTCTGCGCTTGCCCTCACTGGTGTGAAAACGCAGGGTGCGCATGTTGTGCAGGCGGTCGGCCAGTTTGATGAGAATCACCCGGATGTCGTCGGCCATGGCCAGCAGCATCTTGCGGATGCTCTCGGCCTGGCGCTCCTGGGAAGAGGCGAAGGTGACCGCCCCCAGTTTGGTGACGCCCGAGACGATGTGGCTGATCTCGGGGCCGAACATCTCGCGGATCTCCTCCTCGGTAGCATGGGTGTCTTCCACCACGTCGTGCAGCAGACCGGCGGCGATACTCACCGGGTCCAGTTTCATGTCGGCCAGGATGCCGCCCACTTCCAGGGGGTGGGACAGGTAAGGTTCCCCGCTGAGGCGCACCTGGCCGGCGTGCACCCTGGCCGAGTAGATATAGGCCCGCTCGATGATTTCGACATCGGCCTGGGGGTTGTGCTCCTGGACCTTCTCTATGATGTCGGTAATTCGGATCATCAGACATCAAATGGACTAATACGCCTTGGCGAAAACCACCCGCCGCGGAGAGGGTCCTCCACAGCAAATACAGCTCCCGGCTTCATCCCCGCCCTCGAAAGGAATACAGCGGATCGTGACGCTCAGGTCCGCTTTGATACGGGCTTCGCACTCCTCCGAACCGCACCAGTGAGACAGGACGAAACCACCGTGGATTTCGGGCTGATCGGCGTCGGCGGGGGTAAAAAAATCATAGAAATCGCCCTTCCCGTCTATGGTCACGGTGTGTCCGGCCTTGAAGTCCGCCGCCCGCTGAAACAGGTGCTGCTGAATATCTCCCAGCATCTGGATCACTTCGGCCAGAAAACGCTCCCGGGGCATGGACTGCTTGCGCCGCGGTTCCCAGTCCCGGCGGCCGAAAAACACGGCATCGTCGGCGATGTCCCGGGGACCGATCTCCACCCGCAGCGGAATGCCCTTCTTGATCCACTCCCACCCCCGCGCACCGCCCGACGGCCGGTCGTCGATTTCGATTTCCAGGTGGCGGTGGTGATAGCGGATCCGGCGCAGGTCGTCGGCCAGCTTGTGAATGTAGTCCATCACGGTGCCGGCATCCGTGTTCTTGCGGATGATGGGCAGCAGCACAATGTGTGCGGAGGCCACCCGGGGCGGCAGGATAATCCCGTCGTCGTCCCCCAGGGTCATGATCACACCGCCCACCATGCGCGTGGAAACCCCCCAGGAGGTGGTCCAGGCCAACTCCTCTTTCTCTTCCCGGGACTGGAAGCGAATGCCGGAGGCCCTGGCGAAATTCTGTCCCAGAAAATGGGAGGTGCCCATCTGCAGCGCCTTGCGATCCTGCATCATGGCCTCGATACAGAGGGTTTCCACGGCCCCGGGAAAGGTCTCGGCGGCTGACTTGCGCCCCTTGATCACCGGAATGGCCAGGTAGTTTTCGACGAAATCGGCGTAAACGTCCAGCATCAGGCGGGTGCGCTCTTCGGCTTCCTCGCGCGTGGCGTGGGCGGTGTGCCCTTCCTGCCACAGGAATTCGCTGGTGCGCAGAAAGATGCGGGTGCGCATCTCCCAGCGGACCACGTTGGCCCACTGGTTGATGAGCAGGGGAAGATCCCGGTAGCTGGCAATCCACTTGGAAAAAGCGTCCCCGATGATGGTTTCCGAAGTGGGCCGCACGATGAGGGGCTCCTGGAGTTTGCCAGCAGGAACCAGCCCATCGGGTCCCTTTTCCAAACGGTGGTGGGACACCACGGCGCACTCGGTGGCGAAACCCTCCACGTGCTCGGCCTCCTTCTCCAGGAAACTCAACGGGATGAACAGCGGGAAATACGCGTTTTTCACGCCGGTGCGCTTGAACATGTCGTCGAGCACACGCACCATGTTTTCCCACAGGGCGTACCCCCAGGGCTTTATCACCATGCATCCCCTGACCGGTGACTTTTCGGCCAGGTCCGAGGCCCGAATCACCTGCTGATACCATTCCGGATAATTCTCTTCCCGCGTGGGCGTTATCGCCGATGTTGCTTTTTTTGCCATACAGCCTCGCTATTTCGTCGTTTCGTCTGGTTTACGATGAATTTTGAGCTTTGACTTTGAATGAAGGCGTTTACCTTCAATTCGAAATTCAACATCAAGAATTCTACAGCTAATGCATCGCGGTTTCTTTTGCGCCTTAAGTTTTCTTATTTTTTTGACAGCCTTACTGGTGCAAGGCACTGAAACCAACATCCTTCCTTCACTTTGTACCTTTGTGCCTCTGCCCCTCTGCGCCTCGCTTTTCCCGTTCCCGCTGATACTCGTCCACTGCTGCCAGCAGTACTTCCACCAGCTGTTCCTGGGGGAAGGTTTTCACCACCTCGCCCCTTTTGAACAGAATCCCCCGGCCGTCGCCGCCGGCGATGCCGATGTCGGCCTCCCGGGCTTCCCCCGGTCCGTTGACGACGCACCCCATGACGGCGATCTTGATGGGTGTCGTAGAGGTCAGCAAGGCCTGCTCGATGCGCTCGGCGATGGAAAACAGGTCGATGCGGCACCGGCCGCAGGTGGGGCAGGAGATGATCTCAGGTCCGCGATGGCGGATGTCCAGGGCCCTCAGGATTTCAAAGGCCACGCGCACTTCCTCCACAGGATCACGGGTCAGCGAAACCCGCAGGGTGTCGCCGATGCCGTCTGCCAGCAGCATGCCGATCCCCAGAGCGGACTTGACGATGCCGGCGTACAGGCCGCCGGCCTCGGTGACACCCACGTGCAGGGGCACGTCGCTTTTGTCGGACAGCAGCCGGTAGGCCTCCAGGGTGCGGCCCACGTCCGAGGCCTTCAGGGACACCTTGATGTCTTCAAAACCGAGGGAGTGCAGCAGTTCGATGTGCCGCAGGGCGCTTTCGACCATGCCGGCGGCCGTCACCCCCCCGTGCTTTTCCAGGATATCTTTTTCCAGGGAGCCGGCGTTGACGCCGATGCGGATGGGGATCCCCCGTGATACGGCACAGTCCACCACGGCTTTGACTTTGCGGCGGCTGCCGATATTGCCGGGGTTGATGCGCAGTCCGTCGGCACCGGCCTCGGCCGCGGCGATGGCCAGCCGGTAGTCGAAATGGATGTCGGCAATCAGGGGAATGGTTATGCCGGATTTGATGGCGGCAATGGCGGCAGCGGCCTCGGCATCGGGCACCGCCGCCCGGATGATCTCACAGCCCGCCGCCTCCAGGCGCCTGATCTGGTCCACGGTGGCGGCCACATCCTGGGTGTAGGTGTTGGTCATGGACTGCACCGCGATGGGGGCGCCGCCGCCTACTTTTACATCACCGACCTTGATCTGGCGTGTCTGTTTGCGTATGATATGCATGAAAATGTCCAATTTTGAAACGCGGCCGATTATACGTTAAAAGCCTTTTAAACACAAATACAAAAGTCCCCGGCCAGCGCTTGCGGCAGGTAAAAAGAAGCGGCCTGTGAAGAAATGCGGGCGGCGCGGTTTACGATGAAAATAACGCTCTCCATACGATGGTTGTGGTGGCTGCCGGTGGCCGGTCTCACCTTTCTGGTGGTAATGACCGGGACGTTGCCGGGGGGATGTCGCGAAAAAACACCGCCCTACCGCGACCTGGGACAGGTGCTGCAGTCCGGCAAAATAACCGTCATCACGCGCAACAATGCCAACTGCTACTATATCTATCAGGATCGGCCCATGGGTTTCGAGTACGAGTTGGCCAGGGAGTTTGCCAGGTACCTGGGCGTATCGCTGGAAGTGCGCATCGCATCGCGCTGGAATCGCATGATTCCGGACATGCTCGCGGGCCAGGGGGATTTCATCGCCGCCGGCATGACCGTTACGCCGGACAGGCAGCAGCGCGTCCGGTTCAGCACCGCCTACATGAAAATACAGCAGCATATCATCGTGCGGCGCGGCAACAACCAGATCAGCCGTGCGGCGGACCTGGCCGGCCGGACCGTGGACGTACGCGAGGGGACCTCATATCAACGCCAGCTGCAAATCCTTCAGCACGGCGGTATTGACGTTAACATACGGTTGCATGCCGATACGCCCACCGAGGCCCTGATCCGACAGGTGGCCGAGGGCCGTATCGAGATCACCATCGCCGACAGCAACATCGCCAAGCTGAACCGGCGATACTACCCTGCTATCCGCATCGCCGATGCCATCAGCGGCCCCCAGGTGCTGGCCTGGGCCTTTCACCCGCAGGCCGGCCGCCTGCTGGAAAAGGCCGATGCCTTTTTTGCCGACATCCAGCGCAGCGGCGCCTTCGAAAAGATTCACCACCGCTACTATGCCGACGTAGATGTCTATGACTTCAACGACCTGAAGGGTTTTCACGAGCGCATCAAGACCCGCCTGCCGCGCTACATCGCTATCATCCGGCGCACGGCCGACGAGTACCACATGGACTGGCGCCTGCTGGCCGCCCTGATTTACCAGGAGTCGCACTTCGACCCCAAAGCCACCAGCAGTGCCGGTGCGGCCGGCATGATGCAGATCCTTCCCGACATCGCCAAGAAAATGGCGGTCAGGGACATCTTCGATCCGGCCCAGAACATCCGAGCCGGCGCCAAGCACCTGAAGCGATTCTACGATTTTTACGACAAGGCCCCGGATCCCGACCGCCTGTACATCGCCCTGGCGGCGTACAACATCGGCATGGGGCACATTCTGGACGCCCGCAACATCGCCCGCGCCAAAAACCTGGACCCCAACAAGTGGTCCTCGCTGGTGCACACCCTGCCGCTGCTGAGCGAGGAGAAATACTTCCGCAAGGCCATCTACGGTTATTGCCGGGGCACCGAGCCCGTGCGCTTCGTTCAGAAGATCCGCATCTACTACGACATTCTCAAGCGCCGTGCCATCGTGTATCCGCGGACCGAATCGTGAGGAAGGTGTCAGGTGTCAGGTGTCAGGTAAAAAATGAAACCATCGTATCGGCCATGTCACGCAGGGAAGCAACCCCCCGTTCCTTTTTTTTACCCGTCCCGTTTTTCCTGATGGCTGACAGCTGATACCTGACCGCTTTTTCAGCCCAGGCGGGCAAACGGATTGGTCCGTTTTTCAACGCCGATGGTGGTCTCCGGGCCGTGCCCGGTGAAGACGGTCACGTCGTCTCCCAGGGTGAAGAGCTTGTTCTGAATGCTGGAAATCAGGGTGGCGTAGTCGCCTCCGGGGAAATCGGTGCGGCCAATGGAACCGGCAAACAGGGTGTCGCCCACGAATACGCTGCTGTCGGCGTGCAGTGATACGCCTCCTGGTGTGTGGCCGGGCGTGTGGATCACCTTGAAAACGATGTTGCCGAAGGGAACCGTGTCGCCTTCGTCGATGAAGCGGTCCGGCGGCGGCGAATTTTCCGCCATCATGCCCCACTGGGAGGCGGCCGCGGACAGCTGCTCCAGCATGGGGGCGTCCAGCCGGTGGATGACCAGGGGGGCCCCGGTGGCCTGCTTCAGCCGGGCATTGCCGCCCACGTGGTCGAAATGACCGTGGGTGTTGATGATGACCGCCACCTTGAGCTTTTCATTGGCCAGCGCCATCAGGATCCTGTCGACTTCATCACCAGGGTCGATGACCGCGGCCTGGCGGGTTTGCTCACATCCCACGATGAAACAGTTGGCCATGATCGGTCCCACTGTCAGCTTCTTGATAATCAAGGGCTTTTCTCCTTTTGGTGATGGGGTTTTTCCCGGTCGGCGACGCGCCTGCGCACCCCCGGGGCCACGGGGACCGAACGGCGTATCGGCACGGTCTCGTCCGGCACCTGGGGAGGTTCGCGGTGGCCGCTGCCAGGGGCCGTCTCCATAAGCCCGGCATCCTCCAGCCCCGCCTCCGCCGCTTCGGCCGGGGGCGCCGGCGGTTCGATGGTGCCGTCCTCCACAGCCTGGCGGATGCTGTCCAGGATCCCGTTTATGAAAGCGCCGGATTCCTCGGTGCCGTATTTCTTGCCGATGTCAATGGCTTCATTGATGCTGACTTTGGCGGGAATGTCATCGCGGAAGAAGAGCTCGTAGACGGCGATGCGCATGATGTTGCGGTCCACACAGGACATGCGGCTGATTTTCCAGTTGCTGGAGTGCTGCTCGATGACCCGGTCGATTTCCCTGCGGGAGGTGGCCACGCCCCGCACCAGCTCCAGAAAAAAGGGCGGCACCTTCTTCTGGCTGCCGAAGCAGGCGTTGAACAGTTCCAGGCCGGGCTGCCAGCGGCTGCCGGAAACATCCATGTAAAACAGGGCCTGCATGGCCAGTTCCCTGGATTTTCTGCGTCTGCCCATGGTGGCCGATCAGTTCAGGGTCTCCAGCAGATTGGCCATTTCCACGGCGCTGATGGCGGCGCTCCAGCCCTTGTTGCCGGACTTGGTGCCGGCCCGTTCGATGGCCTGCTCGATGCTGTCGGTGGTCAGAATACCGAAAATGACGGGAACGCCGGAGTCCAGGCTCACCGTGGCGATGCCCTTGGACACCTCGGCACTGACGTAGTCGAAGTGCGGCGTGGCACCGCGGATTACGGCTCCCAGGCAGATGACGGCGTGATACGACCCCGTGCCGGCCACCTTCTTGGCCACCAGGGGAATTTCGAAAGCGCCCGGCACCTTGTAGATGTCGATGTGGTCTTCACCGGCGCCGGAGCGCGTCAGCGCGTCCAGAGCACCACCCACCAGTTTCTCGGTGATAAAATCGTTGAACCGGCTGACGATGATGGCGAAGCGCTTCTTTTCGGCCAGCAGCCTGCCTTCGATGACTTTGGGCATGATCGCTTTCTCCTATGGTTTGGCATCCAGGTTGAGGAGGTGCCCCATTTTGAGCTGTTTGCACTCCAGGTAGCAACGGTTGAACTCGTTGGGCTCGATGCGGATGGGCACCTGTTCGACGACACTCAATCCGTACCCCTGCAGGCCCACCAGTTTCTTGGGGTTGTTGGTGATCAGGCGCATTTTCTTGACCCCCAGGTCCACCAGCACCTGGGCACCGATGCCGTAATTGCGCATGTCGGGCTTGAACCCCAGTTCCACGTTGGCTTCCACGGTGTCCAGGCCTTCATCCTGCAGGCAGTAAGCCTTGAGTTTGTTGGCCAGGCCGATGCCGCGGCCCTCCTGACGGATGTACAGCAGCACCCCGGCACCCTCCTCATCCATCATCTTCATGGCCGTGTGCAGCTGGTCGCCGCAGTCGCAGCGCATGGAGCCGAAAATGTCGCCTGTCAGGCATTCGGAGTGCACCCGCACCAGGACAGGTTTTTCAGGATCGATCTCCCCCTTGACCAGGGCGATGTGCTGGTAGTCGTCCATGTCGTTTTCGTAGAGGATGATCCTGAATTCACCGGCGTGGTGGGTGGGAATGGTGGTTTCAACGACCCGGTGCACGAAGATCTCGGTGCGCATGCGGTACTCGATCAGATCGGCGATGGTACAGATGCCGATGCCGTGCTTCTGGCTGAATTTTTCCAGCGAGGGCATGCGCGCCATGGTGCCGTCGTCGTCCATGATCTCGCAGATCACGGCGGCCGGTTTGAGCCCCGCCAGGCGCGCCAGGTCCACCGACCCTTCGGTCTGACCGGCACGCACGGTGACCCCGCCTTTGACCGCCCGCAGCGGAAACACGTGCCCCGGCCGCACCAGGTCTTCGGGTTTGGCGTCGTCGGCAATGGCGGTCTGGATGGTGGTGGCACGGTCGGCGGCCGAGATGCCGGTGGTGACGCCGCGGCGCGCTTCGATGGAGACCGTAAACCCGGTGGTGAAGCGCGAGGTATTGCGGTCCACCATGGGCGGCAGACCCAGGGCGTCCACCTTCTCTCCGGTCAGGGCCAGGCAAATCAGCCCGCGGCCGTACTTGGCCATGAAGTTGATCACCTCGGGGGTGACGAACTGGGCGGCGATGGTCAGGTCGCCCTCGTTTTCGCGGTCCTCGTCGTCGACCAGAATGACCATTTTGCCGGACCGGATGTCCTTGATTGCATCTTCGATGGGAATGATGGGCATTTTGTGTGTGTATCTCCTGTATAACCTCATCGCACCGTGGTGGCGCAATGTTGGGTTGTCCGTTGTCCGTTAAAAGCAAATATTAAGCACTTTCAAGGGCGCTGTCACGCCAACACTTTGTGC
>CAYUAQ010000008.1:1382-27508 GCA_964442705.1 uncultured Desulfobacteraceae bacterium | reverse complement strand
GTTAAAAGCAAATATTAAGCACTTTCAAGGGCGCTGTCACGCCAACACTTTGTGCCTTTGTGCCTCTGCCCCTTTGTCCCCTGCTTTTACACAAATCCGAAACGCGCCAGGAAGTCCCTGTCCAGGGCGCTGTTGTGTTTGCCGCCTTCCGCCGGCGACGTGCCCGCTGCCAGGCGCCGCACGAAACGCTCCACGTACTTTCCGATCAGGTCCGCCTCCAGGTTGACGGCTGCGCCGATCTTTTTCACGCCGATGGTGGTCATCTCGGCCGTGTGGGGAATGATGCTGACCGTAAACCCCTGGTCGTCGCAATGATTGACGGTCAGACTGATGCCGTCCACGGCCACCGAGCCTTTCCCGATCAAGAAGCGCGTCACCGCCGCCGGTGCGCTGAAACCCAGGATGACGGCGTTGGCTTCCGTCTGGCGGGACACGAGCACGCCGGTGCCGTCGATGTGGCCGGACACCAGGTGCCCGTCCAGACGGTCAGAGAGCCGCAGGGCGCGCTCCAGGTTGACCCGCTCCCCGACCGCAGCCTTGTGAAAGGTGGACCGCGACAGGGTTTCGGGCGAAACATCCACCTCGAAGGTTCGGCCCTCTATGGCGACTGCGGTCAGGCAGGCGCCGCTCACGCTGATGCTGTCCCCCACGCTGGTGCCGTCTAGATCGAATGCGGCCCGCAGGGTAAACCGCCGCCCGCCCCCGCCCGCCGGACGGATGGCGGTAATGGTGCCCAGTCCCTCTATGATGCCCGTGAACATGGGTTGCCTTTTTCCCCGCTTTGCGCTTTCCCCTTCTTTCAAGCCTTTTCGAGCCTTTTTCGGTCCGTTTCCTCGAAATAGCCCTCGATGAGGACGTCGTCTTCGATGCGGCGCACACGCAACCGGTGCAGCACCCGGGCATCGGCCATGACGCCGGCCCCACGTCCCCGGAAGAGGGGCACCCCGTCGTTGCCGCCCAGCAGCTTGGGCGCCAGAAAGAGCATCAGCTTGTCGATGACACCGGCGGCCAGGGCCGCCGCCGAGATGCGGCTGCCGCCCTCGATCAGACAGCTGGCCACATCCATACGGCCCAGCTGCGCCATCACAGCCTCCAAGTCCACGTGGCCGCCGGCGGTCGGGACTGCCTGAATCCGGGCGCCGGTGGCGGCGATGCGCCGCCGACGGGTACTGGAAATCCCCGGTCCGGTAAAAATGAGTGTATCAGAATCCGAGGTCACCTGCAACACGGCAGCGCCTTCGTCGATGGAAAGGTGCGTGTCCAGAATCACACGCAGGGGATCGCGCGCGGGCCGGCCGCTTTCCAGGCGGGTGGTCAGGCGGGGATTGTCCACCCGCACGGTGTTGATACCCACCAGGATGGCGTCCACGCCGTGCCGCAGTCGATGCACGATACGCCGCGAAGCCGGGCCGCTGATCCAGCGGGCGTCCCCGCTGCGGGTGGCGATCTGTCCGTCCAGGGTGGCGGCGCATTTGAGGATGACGAAAGGCCGGCCGGTGGTCACGTGCTTGATGAAGGCCTCGTTGAGCTGGCGGGCCTCGTCCCCGCACACCCCGCAAACCACTTCCAGGCCATGGGCCCTGAGAAAGGCGTTGCCGCCGCCGCTCACCGAAGGGTTGGGGTCTTCCATGGCCACCACCACACGGCGAATGCCGGCGGCCAGAATCTTGCGGGTGCACGGGGGGGTGCGCCCGGTGTGGTTGCAGGGTTCCAGGGTGACGTAGAGATCGGCGCCGCGGCTGCGCTCACCGGCATCGTCGATGGCGCTTACTTCGGCGTGGGGTCCTCCCAAGGCCTGGTGCCAACCCTCGCCGATGATGCGACCGCCCTTGACCACCACGGCCCCCACCATGGGATTGGGCGAAACAAAGCCGCGCCCCCGGGCGGCCAACTGCAAGGCGCGTCGCATGAAATCCCCATCGTTCATCGAAGCTGTTTCCCGCCGGTCACGGCTTAGGGTCCCGGAACAAATTAACGCCTCAATCCAGCTGGTCTTTCTGTCCGCGTTCCGCGTTGCACCGGCATTTACAGCCAGACAGGCTGCGCCCGCTGATGCGCCTTGAACACGAACAAAAATCCGGTGCTGTATTGGTGGATTTTATTCATTCCGGCCCCCTTACTGGCTGAGCAGGTTCTTCAATTCGTCCACGAAGTCGTTGACATCCTTGAACTCCCGGTAAACGGATGCGAAGCGAACATAGGCCACGTCGTCGAGTTCGTGCAGCTTGGCGATGATGCGTTCACCGATTTCCCGCGAGGGAATTTCCTTTTTGCCGATCTCGCGCAGGTCGCGCTCCAGTTCATCCACGAATTCGTCGATGACGTCCATGCTGATATCGCGCTTCTCGCAGGCCTTCTGGATACCGGAGCGCACCTTTTCACGGTTGAAGACCTCCCGCCGGCCGTCTTTCTTGATGATCATGATCGGGATCTCTTCGATGTGCTCGTAAGTGGTGAAACGGCGGCGGCACTCGATGCACTCGCGGCGGCGACGGATGACGTCACCGTTCTTGCTCAGCCTGGAATCGATGACCTTGTTGTTGATCTCGCCACAGAACGGACATTTCATGCTTCCACCCCCGACTGGCTGTCACCGGATTCGATATGCACCACCGCCACCCCGGCCTCGTCGAACATCTCTCGGGACATGTGGTCGGCGTAACCGGACTGGTACAGAATGCATCGAATCCCGGCATTGATGATCATCTTGGAACAGATGGAACACGGCAGGTTGGTGCAGTACAAGGTGGCACCCTTGATGGACACCCCGTGGTAAGCGGCCTGAATGATGGCGTTCTGTTCGGCATGAATGCCGCGGCACAGCTCGTGCCGCTGCCCCGAGGGCACCTTGAGCTGCTCCCGCAGGCATCCGGTTTCAATACAGTGCCGCACCCCCGAAGGCGCGCCGTTGTAACCGGTGGACAGGATGCGTTTGTCCTTGACAATCACCGCGCCCACCATGCGCCGCAGGCAGGTGGAGCGTTTGGCCACCAGCAGCGCGATTTCCATGAAGTAAGTGTCCCACGAGGGGCGTCTGTCCTGCAACGACTTGCTCCCGCCGATTTTCTGTAAAATGTCTCGTTGGCGTGAAATAGCGTCGGCTACACTTTCTGCGCGATCGCCTCCGCATCGAGTACGTTGAACTGGTCGATACGCTGCTGGTGACGGCCGCCTTCAAAGGGTTCCCTCAACCAGGTGTTGACGATCTCTCTGGCCAGTACATCGCCGATGACCCGGCCGCCCATAACCAGAATGTTGGCGTCGTTGTGACGCCGACTCATCATGGCCGCGAAGATATCGTTGCACAGCGCCGCACGCACGCGCGGAAACTTATTGGCCACCATGGACATGCCCAGGCCGGTGCCGCACATGAGGATACCGCGCTGAAACTTGCCGGCGGACACCAGAGCGGCCACCCGTATACCGAAATCGGGGTAATTGCACGAAGCTTCGCTGTCTGTGCCCACATCCTCGACGGGGATGCCCAGCTCACGCACGTGGGATTTGATGATTTCCTTCAGCGGAAAAGCGGCGTGGTCGCTTCCGATGACAATGGGTGCCGGCCGAGTGCTCATGTTTCGTTCTCCACCGCCCCGAGTATAAGCGATGCGTTGGTGCCGCCGAAACCGAACGAGTTGGTGAGGGCGTAACGCACCCTGGCGCGTCTGACCTTGTTGGGAACGTAGTCCAGGTCGCATTCCTCCCCGGGATGATCGAGGTTGATGGTGGGCGGGATGATCCCCTCCTGGATGGTAAGGGCCGTAAATACGGTCTCGATGCCGCCGGCCCCCCCCAGCAGGTGCCCGGTCATGGACTTGGTGGAGCTGATGGGGATCTTGGCGGCATGCTCCTTGAAGACCGTCTTCATGGCCCGCGTCTCGTAAAGATCGTTGAGGGGCGTCGAGGTACCGTGGGCGTTGATGTAATCGATGCGGTCCGGGGTGAGCCCGGCATCGTCCAGAGCGGCCTGCATGCAGCGGGCGGCGCCTTCGCCGTCGGGAGACGGCGCCGTCATGTGGTACCCGTCTCCGCTCATGCCGAAGCCCACGATTTCAGCGTAAATGTGGGCGCCGCGCTCCAGGGCGCTTTCCAGCGGTTCGATGATCATGATGCCGCTGCCCTCGCCCACCACGAACCCGTCCCGGTCGCGGTCGAAGGGTCGCGAGGCTTTTTCGGGTTCATCGTTGCGGGTGGACAGCGCCTTCATGGCGTTGAAACCGGAAACACAGGTGGGCGTCACCACGGCCTCCACGCCGCCGGTTATCATGGCGTCGGCTCGACCGCTCTGTACCAGCTTGAAGGCGTCCCCCACGGCGTGCGATCCGGCGGCACAGGCCGTGGCAATGGATGTATTGGGACCCTTGGCGCCCAGGTAGATGGAAATCATGCCCGGTGCCATGTTGCCGATCATCAGGGGGATCAGGAAAGGGCTGACCCGCTTGGGCCCTTTTTCCACCAGGATCATGTAGTTGTCTTCCAGCACCGACAGGCCTCCGATGCCGCAGCCGGTAATAACCCCCACGCGGTGTGCGTTGCTGCCGTTGATGGCCAGCCCGGAATCCTCCAGCGCCATACGCGCGGCGGCAACGGCATAGGCGATGAACAGCGGGGTGCGTCGGGCCTCTTTTCTGGGCATATAATCAAGGGGATCAAAGCCCTTCACCTCGCCGGCGATCTTGGTATCGAACTTGGTGGTATCGAAACGGGTGATGGGACCAATGCCTGATTTTCCCGCGCACAGCGCTTCCCAGGTTTCCTTGACACCAATGGCCAGCGGGGTGAGCAGACCGACACCGGTTATGACGACACGCCTCTTCAAAAACGCCTCCTTCTCAATGGTTCAGTACCTGAACCGGTTCACATGCCCATTTTCTCCATTGCAGCGGGAAAATGCCGAATATTCATTTTCCGGAGCCGGCACACCCGCAGAGGTCCCGCTCGACGGACCGGGAGCGGCTTCCGGATACCGGCCGATGCCACCCCGTCCCCTATAGATGGGACTGGGTGTATGCGATGGCATCCTGAACGGTGACCATCTTTTCCGCATCTTCATCGGGAATATCGATATCGAATTCTTCTTCCATGGTCATGATCAGCTCGACCAGGTCCAGGGAATCGGCGCCCAGGTCATCCACGAAAGAGGCTTCGGGCACCACTTCTTCGATATCCACACTGAGTTTGTCTGCGATGATTCTCTTTACCTTTTCAACGACTGAGTCTGACATTGCTTGTAGTCTCCTTAAGTTACCCTCTTGGTTACATGTACATTCCGCCACTGACGTGAATCACCTGGCCGGTGATGTAGGCGGCATCTTCCGATGCCAGGAAAACAACGGCGGCGGCGACGTCTTCGGGTTTACCCACCCTTTTAAGCGGTATCTGGCTGACCATGGCCTCGCGGGCCTTTTCGGTAACGGCGGCGGTCATGTCGGTCTCTACGTACCCGGGCGCCACCGCGTTGGCGGTGATACCCCGCGAAGCCAGTTCGCGGGCCACGGCACGGGTCAGCCCGACGATGCCGGCCTTGGAGGCCACGTAATTGGTCTGCCCGGCGTTACCGGCAAAAGCCACCACCGACGACAGGTTTACAATACGCCCGCCGCGCTGCTTCATCATGGGTTTGGCCGCCGCCCGGCAGCACAGAAAGGCCCCCTTGAGGTTGGTGTCGATGACCGCGTCCCAGTCGGCAGTCTTCATGCGCACCAGCAGGCCGTCACGCGTGACGCCGGCGTTGTTGACCAGCACATCCACCCTTCCGGTGGTCTCCAGCACCTGCCCGAAAAAGGCGGCCACATCCGCCTCCGCCGACACGTCGGCCTGCAGCCCGGTGGCTTCGCCGCCGGCCGCGGCCACCAGCGCCTCGGTCTCCCGGGCGGCGTCATCGGCGGAATGGTAGTTGAAAAATATCCGCGCCCCCTCGGCGGCAAAAGCCAGGCACACGGCCCGGCCGATGCCCCTTGAGCCGCCGGTGACGATCACCGTGCGTGGCTCCCGTGCGGTCATGACAACCTCCCGAACAGGATGTCGGCGGCCTGGTCCATATCTTTATAAACGCCGCGGCAGCTGTTCATCAACTGCTCGCAGTTCAGCCGGGAGAGGAAATCCGCGGCCACACTATCTTCCAGCGTCCCCGTTCCCAGGCAAAGCCTGACTCCCTGCTGGCAGACCAGCTGTCCTACCTCGGCGGCGAAAATACGCGCCGCCAGGGCCGTTTTCCCGGCGTCGGGGTCACCGGCCGCGGCCAGCAAAGCCGCCTTGCGGGCCAGGGCCGCGCCCACCTCAACCCAAGTCATCATGTCGGCCAGGGCGAACATGGCGGCCTGCTGGCGGGTCAGGCGGTTCTTGTGGGCCAGCAAGACGGCGTCGTTGACGGCCCGGGCGGCCCGGGCATAAACAGGGCATCCGGCATCGAGTCCCGAGGCGGCCAACGCATCCATTTCCTCGGCGATACCCGTATAAAACCCACCCTTGGTCTTCCAGGTTTTCTTCCAGCGGAACGTGCTGATGATGCTCTGCTGAATTTCGCTGGTGCCCTCGTAGATGCAGGTGATTTTGACGTCTCGCTTTATCTTCTCGACCTCGAACTCGGTGATATACCCATACCCGCCCAAGGCTTGCATGGCGTCGTCGGCGCAGCGGTTGGCCGCCTCGGTGGTGAACAGCTTGGCGATGGAGCCCTCCACCTGGCGGTCCTCGTCACTGGCGTCCAGCTGGCGGGCCACCTCTTCGATGTGCGCCGCGGCCGCCGCCAGCCGCACGGCGTGGGGCACCACCAGCTTGTGCGTGTAACCCTGCTTCTCGGAAAGTGTCGTGCCAAACTGCACCCGCTCCTGGGCATAGGGGATCACGATGTCCATGGCCGCCTCGGCGGCACCCAGCGCCATGGAGGCCACCATCAGCCGCGTGTAGCCGAACACCTTGTTGGCCTGCTTGAGTCCCTGCCCCGGCACGCCGCCGATGAGGTTTTCTGCCGGCACCTCCACGTCCGAAAAGGTCAGCGGAGAGGTGTTGGACGCACGGATGCCGTGCTTTTCCTCGCCCTTGCCCTGCTGGAAGCCGGGGGTTCCCCTTTCAACCACGAAAAAAGAGGGACCCTCGGGCGTTTTGGCCAGCAGCGTGATGAAATCCGCGTAGCCGCCGGTGGAGATGAACTGCTTGGTGCCGTTGATGCGATAGGCCGTCACCGCACCGCTTCCGTCGGTTACCGGTTCGGCCTTGGTTTTGAGGGCGGCCAGGTTGCTGCCGGCTCCGGGCTCGGTCACCGCGTAGGCCACCAGGGCGCCACGTTCGGCGATGGCACCCAGCCACCTGGCCTTCTGTTCTTCGGTACCCCCCACCAGCAGCGGATCGGCCCCCAGCTGGATGGCGAAAAAAGCCGTGCCGATGCCCAGACAGATCTTGGCCATGGCCCGCGTGATGGCGCAGCAGTCCAGGGCGCCGCCGCCCATGCCGCCGTACTCCTCGGGAATGAACAGCAGCTGCAGTCCGATGTCCGGGCTGAGCAGCTGCCGGATCACGTCTTCGGGAAAGGTTTCGGTGCGGTCGTACTCCAGGATCTTTTCCCGGGTCAGCATGCGCTTGCGCACCTGGGAGACGATATCCAGGATCATCTGCCGGGACTCGGCGTCAAGCCCCCGGCCGGTGGGTTCCGATCTGAATTGCGTCGCCAGCATGCCCCCTATTCCTCTTCTTCGATGATGGAACGGCCCCGGTACATGCCGCAGCTGGGGCAGGCGTGGTGCGGCAGCTTGCTCTCGCCGCATTCCGGGCAGGTGGTCACGTTGGGCCCCGCGGTTTTTTTATGGGTTCGCCGCATGTCCCGTTTTGACTTGGAAGTCTTGCGTTTTGGAACAGCCATTAGTAATCTCCTAACTATATGTAATTACAACAAAATAAGTTAAATAAAATGCTTGTCGAAAAGTTTCGCATTTAAGTAAATGAAAAGCAGCGGAATGTCAAGGGTTTTTGCGTTTTTTTTGCAAACGGCTATTGAGGCGGTTGAATCGATGTGTTATTAAAGTTCTTTTCAAAATGGGGAACCATGCTTACCATGGTCTAATTGACTTAAATTTAAATATATAATTCGTATGTTGCAGCGCTCGCGAGCAGCCCCTGAGTCCCTGCAGCGGGTGTCCATGAGGTGCCGCTCAGGTACTGCCGTCGCGCATTCGGGGTGCCGCTCTGCGGTCTTGAGACTACTTTACTTTTGGTCTAATTATAAGTAATACAGCCACGGCTGATTTTGCCTTGCTCATTTACTTCCCAATAAGCCCTTCGGCTGTTGGATGATAACTTTTCAACCAAATTACAACCTATTATGGGAACAATAATAAGGACCGGCCATGTGCTTTGCAGCCCTGCGCATTCCTTTGAAATTCTGGTTCAGATTACTGATTTACGGCTTCTGATCACATCGAGCACCTCTATTTAAGGACAAATCATGAAACCTGTCGTCACCCGTTTCCCCCCCAGTCCCACCGGCTACCTCCATGTGGGCGGCGCCCGCACGGCCCTCTTCAACTGGCTCTATGCCCGCCACTCCCGCGGACGTTTTGTACTGAGAATCGAAGACACCGATACCGCCCGTTCCACCCAGGCGGCGGTGGACGCCATCTTCGAAGCCCTGGAATGGCTGGGCATCGACTGGGACGACGGCCCCTACTACCAGTCCCGGCGTCTGGACATCTACCAGGCGTATATCGACCGTCTGCTGGATGCCGGCCAGGCCTACTACTGCATCTGCACGCCCGAGGAACTGGCGGAAAAAAGGCAGAAGGCCCTGGCCGCCGGACAGGACGTGCGCTACGATGGCACCTGCCGAGAGCGGGGGCTTTCCAAAACCCCCGGCGCCGTGGTGCGTTTCAAAACACCGCCGGACGGCACCACCACGGTCCGAGACGTGGTCAAGGGGGACATTACTTTCAACAACCGGGAAATCGGCGACTTCGTCATCCAGCGCAGCGACGGGGTGCCCACCTACAACTTCGCGGTGGTCATCGACGACATCACCATGGGGGTCAACACCATCATCCGCGGCGACGACCACGTCAGCAACACCCCCAAGCAGATCCTGATCTACCGGGCCCTGGGCGAAGACCTGCCGGTCTACGGCCACGTGCCCATGGTGCTGGGCCAGGACCGCACCAAGCTGAGCAAGCGCCACGGCGCCATGTCGGTCACCGCCTATCGCGACATGGGCTACCTGCCCGAAGCGCTCATCAACTACCTGGTGCGCCTGGGGTGGTCCTGCGGCGACCAGGAGTTCTTCACCCGCCAGGAGCTGATCGAAAAATTCAGCCTGGAAAACCTGGGCAAATCGGCCGGTGTCTTCGACCCCGAAAAACTCCTGGCGCTAAATTTCGATCACATCAAGGCCGCCGACCCGGCCCGGCTGGCCGCCCCCCTGCGGCCTTTCCTGGAGCAGGAGGGCTATGACGTGGACGCCGGGCCAGACCCCGAAAAGATCATCGCTACCTTGAACCAGCGCAGCAAGACCCTCAAGGACATGGCCCGGGATGCGGCCTTTTACTACCGGGACGAGATCGAATTCGAACCGGCGGCAGCCAAAAAATTCCTGCGGCCGGCGGTGCTGGAGGCCCTGCGCCTGCTGCGCGGCGAGCTGGACCGCCTGGGTGATTTCTCCGAAAGGGGCCTGGAGACGGCCTTCAAAGCGGTCATGGGAAAAACCGGCTTCAAACTGGGCAAGATCGCCCAGCCCATGCGGGTGGCCCTGACCGGCAAGACCGCCAGCCCCGGCATCTTCGAGATCATGGACGTGCTGGGCCCGCAGCGGGTCCTGCCCCGTCTGGACCGGGCCATCGCCTTTATCGAACAGCGCGCGGCGGCAAACGATAAATAAGATCTTGACCTTGCCGAAGAAATCGTGTAAGGAGCCGTTTTACATACTGAGGGATCGTCTAGCGGCAGGACGACGGGTTCTGGCCCCGTTAACCCAGGTTCGAATCCTGGTCCCTCAGCCATAAAAACAAAAGGGTTACAGATTCATATTTGTAGCCCTTCTGTTTTTTCCCCGTAATTTATCTCCATCATAGTCCTACCGGAGTTTGACAGACGCATAAAAAGTCTTTTTCGAGCGATACCCAGGCTTTTTCGGAAAAAGAGCGGCGAAGGGCTGCGCTTTAAGAATCCTTCCGCTTTAGCGGGGTCTGAAGAGCTTGCGACGAGTTCTTGGGATTCAGCGCAACCCTGAGCCGCCCCCGAAAAGGGCTACCAAGCGAGAAAATCAGACTTCTTACGCGTTCATCTTATAAGAAATATTTGGCAGCAATTGTGGAAACTGTTTGACAACCAGCCTTGACATATTGCATTCTATATTTTCAATTTATTTATATTTCTCAACTATTTGCTGAGTGATGATCGGCAGGATTCTTGCGCATACCTTTTCAGCGAGAGAAAAGCCCAGCCTGCCGCAAGACCGGGGCGGAAGGCCACTGGTTCTTCAGGGCGAAAGCAAGGGCTTGGATGCCACACCCTCGGCCGGTTCAAAAGCAGATAGGCCTTTTCCCAAATCCTCATGCCGGCCGACAATATCTGGCGGTGCAACAAAGCTCTGGAGACAGACCGCCCAGCGTGGCGGGGTAACTTTTGTAGTGGAATGGTACTTAACAGACCAGAACGGATACACCTTTATAAGGAGATCAAAAAGGAGAAAAGCCATGGAAGCAAGCAGATCGGGCAAATGGCTGGCAATACTCGGTGTCGTTTTTCTGATCACTGTGGGCTGCAATACGTCCGGCAAGGTACGCATGGCAACCGCTCCAGTCTGGTTCTTCAAGGCCCACAGTCTTCTAATACCGGCGGCATGTACAGCCGTAAATCTGCACAATCATGACATCGAACTACGCACCGAGTTGGTCTACCATATTCGCGACCCGTACCCAATCGGCCCGGAAACGCTCTATCCAATTGTAGAAACTCAGATTATCAAGCCTGGTTATGCTACGGTGGTTAATTCAAACGGAACCAGTTTGGACAACCATCTGGTGCGCTGCCTGTTCGACTATACGGGCGACCCGAACAAAGTCAAGGCGGCTGTCGTCATCGAGACGGTAAGTGATGAAGGGACGCGTTTTCTGTCACTACCCGCGGAAATTGTTTCTGTGGAGTGAGATGGCTCCCAGAACCGACGGGCTTGGAAAAACATCCCGTGAATACTTCGTTAAAACTTTCTCGCAGATTTCCGTGCTGTGAAAAAACCAGATGGGGATAGCCGGGCTATGGGCTCAGCTTTCCCCTGGATCCAGGACGATGAGGGCGTCTGCGGCAACCGGTCTGCGTCCTGAAACGATCAGCGGGTTGATGTCGATTTCCCGGATCGGCTCGTTTTCCAGCCCGATGCGGCCCAGGGCCATCAGAATGCCGGCCAGCCGATCCAGATCCACGGCCGCCATGCCCCGCACGGCGCCCAGTATCCGGTTGGCGCGAATTTCCTGCATCATCTCCAGGGCATCGCGTTTTTCAAGGGGCGCCACCCGAAAGACAACGTCTTCGACGATTTCAGTGAAGATGCCGCCGAGGCCGAACATCACGCAGGGCCCGAACTGGGGGTCGCGGGTCATGCCCGCGGCCAGCTCCCGCTTTCCCGGCACCATCTCCTGGACGAGTATGACGTTTTCGGTCCGGTTCAGTCGGCCGGTGATATCCTCAAAAGCGGCCAGGGCCTCATCATCTGTTCTGATGTCTATCCGGATCAGCTCTTTTTCCGTCTTGTGTATGACATCCGGGGCACAGCCTTTCAGCACAACCGGATAGCCGATGGTGCGCGCCGCCTCCACGAGCCCGCCGGCATCCTTGACGAGCACTTCACGGACAACGGGAAAGCCGTAGGCCGCCAGGACCTTTTTGGATTCGTATTCGGACAGCGACGTCTGCCCCTTTTCCAGGGCCTCTTCAATGATCCGCATGGGATCCCCCTTGTGTTTGCCGGCCCTCACCATTTTTCTTGGCCTCCCACAGATTCGCCATGGCCAGCGCCGCCGCTTCGGGCGTCGGATAATTCACCAGGGCCCCTGCGTTTTCGAGACGCCGGATCCGGGCATCCCAGACGCCCGGCGGGGCCAGGATACAGCTGACCACCGGTTTGCGTTGGCCATAATCGATCAAAAAATCGGCCAGATCCGCCAGCATGTCCGCATTGGCCGAGGCAAACATGATCAGCAGCAACAGGCCGCAAACCCCCTCGTCGCTCAGGGCTGCCGCGATGATCCTCCTGGTGGCCGGGGCATCGTACCAGGCCGGTCCCATGTCCACCGGGTTGGTCCGCAAGGCCACGGGCGGCAGAAGCGCGTCGATCTTCTGCTGAGTGTCTGCATGGAAATCGACGACAGCCAGCCCCCGCGCTTCGCACACATCACAGGCCGCCATGGCCGGCCCGGCCTGACCGGACAGTATGGCCACCTCTGGGCCCTCGGGCAGGGGGCAGCCGGACAGCGCCCGGGCCGCATCCAGCAGCTCTCCGGCGCTGTCCACAGCCACCATGCCCGCCTGGCGAAAGGCCCCCCGGTAGATGACGTCCCGTCCGGCCAGGGACCCGGTGTGGGACCTGGCGGCCCGATCGCCTTTGCGGGACCTGCCGGTCTTGTACACGACCACGGGCTTTTTCCCGCGGTGCCGCTGGGCCGCCGCCAGCAGGCGGCCGGGTGTGTCGATGCCCTCCATGTACAGCATGATGACATCGGTTTGCGCATCGGCCATGAGGAAATCGACGGTTTCGGCAAAATCGATATTCAGCCGGTTGCCCAGGCCGATGATCTTGCTGAAGCCTGCTTCGGCCCGCTGGGCCATGAAAGCCAGCAGGTGGGACATGCCGCCGCTTTGGCTCACCAGGGCGATCCTGCCGGGCCTTAGGCGCGAAAACTCGGGGGTGAAGGAGGCATTGAGACGGGCGTGCAGGTTGACCACGCCGAAGGTGTTGGGGCCGATGACCGGGATGCCGGCCTTGTTGACGATGGCGGCGATTTTTTCCTGAAGATCGGTTCCCGAAGGGTCATCGATCTCCCTGAAGCCGGCGGTGATGAGAACAATGCCCCTGACGCCTTTTTGGGCACACTCGGTCAGCACGGTCGGCACCAGCGGGGCCGGAACCACCACCACGGCCAGGTCGACGGGAGCCTCGATACCGGCCACCGACCGGTGGCTTTCAATCCCCATGATCTGCCGGGCACCCGGATTGACGGGAATGACGCACCCTTCATACCCGCCCCGGATCAGGCTTTTCATCACGTGAAAACCGAGCTTGGCCGGATTCTGCGAAGCGCCGACCACCGCCACGCAGGAGGGTTCCAAAAGCGCTTTCAATCGGTCTGTTTTCGCGGACATGGATTATTTTCCCCGGATTGAATGTCAAAGTCAGTGTGGGAAGCGCTTGCCCCGCCGCCAAGATCCATAAGGCGGCGCCAGACGGCCTTCAGATCCTCCAGGATCAGGTAGATGGAGGGGACCAGGGCCAGGGTGATCATGGTGGCGAAGAGCACGCCGAAGCCCAGGGAGATGGCCATGGGAATCAGGAAGCGGGCCTGGCGCGAGGTTTCGAAAATCATGGGGGTCAGGCCGCCGAAGGTGGTCACCGTGGTCAGGATGATGGGCCGGAAACGCAGCTGGGCGGCCTGCAGCACGGCGGCGTACGGGCGGCTGCCGTCGCGGCGCAGGCGGTTGGTCATGTCGATGAGCACCAGGGAGTCGTTGATCACAACGCCGGTCAGGGCCAGCACCCCGAACATGCTGATGACGCTGAGGCTGTAGCCCATGACCAGGTGGCCGATGACGGCGCCCACGATACCGAAGGGGATCGCGGCCATGATGATAATCGGTTGGATGTAGCTGTTGAGCGGCACGGCCAGCATGGCGAAAATGACCATCAGGATGATGCCCATGCCCCTGAAGAGGCTGTTCATGCTCTTGCGCCGGTCCGCCTGACGGCCCTCGAAACTGTATCCCAGCCCCGGAAATTCGGCCTGCAGCTTGGGGAGGGTTTCGGCCTTGACGGCCCGCAGCACCTGGTCGGTGCGCTTGCGGGGGCGCACGTCGGCGGTCACCGTCACGATGCGCCGACCGTTGCGCCGGTTGATGTCGGTGTAAGCCCGGCCGTGGGCCACGGTCACCGCACTGCGCAACGGGATCTCACCGCCCGAAGGCGTGCGCAGGATCATCTCTTCCAGGTTGTACTCGGAGACCCGTTCGCTGCGGGGCAGCCGCACCATGACCTTGACCTCGTTGCGGCCCCGCTGCTGGCGCAGGGCCTCGGCCCCGTAAAACGCGTGGCGCACCTGGCGGGCGATGTCCGTGGCGGTCAGGCCCAGACTGCGCGCCGCCGGCAGCACCTTGAAGTCGATCTGGCGTTTGCCGGGGGCGAAGCCGTCGTCCACATCCACCACACTGGGATAATAGGCCAAGGCGCTGGCCAGTCGGGCGCTGGCCTGCTCCAGAATGTGCATGTCCTGGTGACTCAGTTCCACGGCAAAGGCGGCCCCGCGACCCGGCCCGCCGGCATCGGACTCGAAGCGCAGGGACTCCAGGCCGGGAATCCGACCCACCCGCCGCCGCCAGCGGTCGGTGAACGCCGACGTGGACAAAGGGCGCATTTTGGGCGGGGTCAGGTACACCCGCACCTGGGTGACGTTGCCGTTTATTCTGGCATAGATGCCCTCCACCAGCCTCTTGCCGCCATTGGTCCGGGCGATCTGCTGGGCGGCCTGCACCAGGCGCTGCTGGACACGCTTGGTTTGGGCAAAGGCGCTGCCGTATGGCAGGGTGGCGGTGACCTTGGCGTAATCGGATTCCACCTTGGGAAACAGTTCGAAGCCCAGCCGTCCGCTGCGGATGTAACCGAGGGTCACCATCAGCACGGCCAGGCCGATGCCCAGCGAAACGTAGCGCCAGCGCAGCACCAGGGCCAGGAAGGGCCGGTAGATGCGGTCCACCGCGCGCATGAAAAAACGGCTGAAACGCTGCTGCCGTTTCTGCAGCCAACCGAACACCCCCCAGGGCTGCCCGCTTTTCTGGTGGGCCAGGTGGGCGGGCAGGATGAGCAGGCTCTCCACCAGGGATATGGCGAACACACTGATGACCACCACCGGAATCTGTTTGAAGACCTTGCCCATGAAGCCGGGCACGAAGAACATGGGCACGAAGGCCACCATGTTGGTCAGCACGCTGAAGACCACCGGAACGGCGATCTCGCGGGCGCCGGTGACGGCCGCCTCGAACCAGGGCATGCCCCGCTGGCGGTAGTAGTAAACGTTTTCGCCCACCACGATGGCGTCGTCCACCACGATGCCCAGGGTGACGATGAAGGCGAACATGGAGACCATGTTGATGCTGACCCCGGCCGCGGACAGGAACAGCAGCGAACCCAGGAAAGAGATGGGAATGCCCAGGCTCACCCAGAAGGCCAGGCGCGGCTCCAGAAAGAGCGCCAGCAGGACGAACACCAGGGTCAGGCCCAGGTAGCCGTTTCTCAGCAGGAGCCCCAGTCGCTGGCGGTAGATCTCCGAGCGGTCGTTGCGCAAGTCGATGAAGATGCCGGGGGGCAGGCTCTGCCGAAGGCTGGACACGACTTGCCGAACGGCGTCTGACACCGAGATGGGGGTCTGCCCGCCCACCCGGTAGACCTCGATGAGCACGGCCGGTTTGCCGTTGTATGTGGCCTCGCGCTCCGTTTCTTCGAAGGTCTCTTTGACCACGGCCAGTTCTTCCAGCAGCACCCGGGTGCCGTCGCCGGCCGTGATGACGGGAATCCGGCCGAATTCGGGGCCCGCCTCGCGGCGCTCCTTCATGCGCACCAGGATGTCGCCGCCGGGCGTCTTGATGGCGCCGCCGGGCAGCTCCACGGCGGCCCGGCGGATGCGCCGGGCGACCTCGTCCAGTGTCAGGCCGTACTGCCGCAAGGTGTCCTGCGAAATCTCGACACTGATTTCATAGTCCCTCACCCCCGTGAGATCCGCCTGGGTGATGCGCGGGCTCTGCAGCAGGCGGTCGCGTACGACTTCGGCGACCTCGCGCAGCACCCGCTCGCTCTGGTCGCCGTACACCGCCAGGGAAACCACGTAGCGCTTGCGCGCCACGATGGTAACCCGGGGGTCCTCGGCCTCTTCGGGGAAAGAGGTGATGCGGTCCACCTCGGATTTGATTTCCTGGGCCAGGCGCTGGATGTCCCCGCCCTCGATCATCTCGACGGTGACCCGGCCCGACCCTTCGCGGGCCCGGGAAGTCACCTTTTCGATGCCCTCCAGGCCCTGGACGGCCTCTTCGACAGCCAGCAGGATGCCCCGTTCGACTTCCTGGGGGCTGGCGCCGGGATAGGGCACGGTGATGGTCACCATGTCCAGCTCGAAATCGGGAAAAACCTCCTGCTTGATGCGCGTGCTCCAGAAGAAGCCGCCCACCAGCAGCACCAGCATGAGCAGGTTGGCGGTCACCGAGTGCCCCGCCATCCAGCCGATGGGTCCCCGGGAAACCCTGCGTGCTGCGGATCGATCAGCCATGGCGGTCTGCTTCCCCTCCCCCCTGCCGTGTCGGCGGACTCCCACCGGTAGCGGGGGCGGCTTTGCCCTCCAGGCGCACCTGCATGCCCGCCACGGGGGTGGCCAGATCCGACACCACCAGGCGCTCGCCGGCCGAAAGATCGTCCCTGACCACCACGTAGCGGGCATCGCGCCACACCGGTGACACCCGGCGAATATCCAGCCGACCGTCTTCGTTTACCAGCCATACGGTCCGGTTGTCCCGCAGGGCCGTGCGGGGCAGCACGAACACGTCCTCCAGCAGGGGACCCTGAATGGCCACGCGTACGTACTCGCCGATGAGCAGCGGGGGATTTTTGCGGTCGCCGCCCTCGAGGTGCAGCGGATCCTTGACCTCGATCAGCAACCGGGCCATGCGCCCCTGTTTGGTCAGGTCCCCCACCAGGCGCAGCACCGTGCCCTCCATGCGGTGTCCCGAGGCGCAGGCGATGGCGGCGTTGGGCCCTGCCTGCCCGGCGCGCCGGGGAATCCGGATCCAGGTCAACCGGTCCACCGGCACGGATGCCTGCACCCAGTAGGCATCCGTTCCCACCAGTTCGGCCAGCGCCGCCTGGGGGGTGACCTGGGAGCCGATATCCACGGATTTGGACCGCACGAGGGCGTTGAAAGGGGCCAGAATCTTCGTCCGCTGCAGGTCCAGCAGGGCCCTTTCCACGGCGGCCTCGGCCGCCGCCACGTCTGCCCGCGCCTTTTCCAGGTGGCTCTCGCGCAGGGCCAGAGGCGTCCCGGTGTCGACGGTATCGCCCTCTCGGTTTCTGCTCAGCAGTTCCCACTCCCGCCGGGCCACCTCCTGGCGGCCCATTTCCATCTTGAGGGCGTGCTGGCTGTCGATCAGGTCGCTCTTTCGCTGGGCCAGGGACAGGCGGTAGTCGGCCTCATCAAGCCGAATGACCAGATCGCCTTTTTTCAGAAAGCCGCCCTCGGAGAACTCGGGATGAACGTAAACGACCCGACCGGCCACCCGCGACTTGAGCACCACCTGCCGGGCGGGCCCCACCGTGCCCATGACGTTGAGCACCACCCGGTGCCGGACCGGTTTCAACCGTTGGATCTGGACCACGGGCACTATTTTGGCGGGCGGACGTTTTTGGGACCGCGGGGCGGTTTTTTGCAGGTAAACAGCACCGGCCAGCCCGGTACCGACGATGAGGAGTGCCACCAGAATACGGAGCAGGCGACTCCACCAGCGCACCGGCGGCGGCTCGGCCACGGGCTTCAGGTCACTGGTCTTGGTGTGGTTCGATTCCGATTCTGTCGCCTTCATCGCGTGTGGCTCTCTCCTTTACGCTATCATCGTCGCTCATGCAGCCCCGGCGCCGTGATAGCTGAACGGCCGCCTCAGGGTGTACCGGCCGCCAGCAGCTCCCGGGGCCAGCTTCCGCCCAGAGCCCGGTACAGCCGTATGCGAGCGGCCAGCAGGGCGGCTTTTCGCTGAATCAGATCCCGCTCCAGGCCTTGCACGGTCAGCAGCTGCGTGAGGACGGGCAGGTAGTCGTTGAGGCCGTTGCGATAGCGCACGCCGGCCTCTTCCAGGGCGCTGCGAGCGGTGGCGATAACCTTCTCCAGCCAGGCGATATGCTCGCGCTGTTTGGCCTCGCTGGTGAGCGCATCTTCCACTTCCCGCACGGCGGTCAGCACCGTGTCGCGGTAACGGGCCAGGTTTTCATCGGCGGCCGCGCGGGTGCGGTCGACCTCGGCGGCGCGCCGCCCGCCGTCCAGGATGGGTGCCGCCAGGTTGCCGGCCAGGGTCAGCAGCCAGTTGTCGAAAAGCACGTCCAGATCGCCCTCGCCGTAACGGGCGCGGCCGGTGAGGCTCAGCCTGGGAAGGCGGTTGGCGCGCGCCTCGGCGATCTGCCAGTCGGCCGCCTTGAGGCGCAAGCCGGCGGCGCGCACGTCGGGACGGTTGGCCAGCAGGTCGACCGGCAGCCCCGTGGGCGGCAGGGAAGGCAGCTCGGGCAAAGCGCTACGATCCACGGCCAGAACCGTGCGCGGGGGTTTACCCAGCAGCACCGCCAATTGATGGCGCAGCAATTCTTCGCGCTCCTCCGCCAGCGGGATTTGGGCCTTTACGTTTTCCACCACCTGCTTCTGCTGGAACACGTCCAGGGCCGACACCATGGCCATGTTGAAGCGCAGCTGCACCAGTTCCAGCAGGGTCTCGTTGATGCGCAGCTGCTCCGCCAGCAGCCGCCTCTGGGCGCGCTGGCTGATGATCTCCACCCAGCGCCCGGCCACCTCGGCGGCCACGCTGATGGCCGCCGTTTGCAGGTCCAGCAGGGACGCGTCGGCGCGCAGCGTGGCGGCCCGGTACTGGGCCTCGACGCGACCCCACAGATCGATTTCATAGCGGCTGACCAGGCCGATGCTGTTGTTCCGAAACTCCCCGGAGGAGTGTCCGGAGCGCTTCTGGCGGCCGATCAGGGCCTCGGCGGTTCCCGTCAGGTCCGGGTAGCGGTCGGCGCCCGCCTGAACGGCCAGCGACCGGACCTGCTTCAGCCGGGCCCAGGCTTCACGGATGGACAGGTTGTCCGCCAGGGCGCTGTCCATGAGTCGGTCCAGCTCCGGGTCCTGGAAGCTGCGCCACCAGTTCTGGCCCGGCACCGCGGCGCCGCTGTACAGGGAAAAGGCTGTGGGCAAATCACGGTTGAGCGTGGTACGCGGTTGCGGTTTGAACGGACTGCAGGCACCGACAAATATCAGGCACACCATGGCTGCCCGGATGAACATGGCGTCGTTTTTCAACTGCTGCGGTTATCCCTGTATGAGATAAGATCAAAAAAATCAGTGTTGTTTTTTACCATCATCGCTGCGTGAATACCATATCTTTTCGTGCGTATAGTACAACGTGACCCAAAATGTCCTTTACGTTTCCCTAAAATTCTGATAGTCATGGCATAATTCCGCCTAGTTGACTGCTGTCATGGGTTTTCAACATAGATCCGGGCCGATGCAGTGCAATCGGCCTATCGGAACATCTCGGCAGGCCGATGTGCAACCTGCATACGGAGTGATCAGATGAATGCTTCCGGCGATGGGGCCAGCGGCGACCGCAACTGGGGACTGCTGATTACCGTCCCCGTGTGCCTTTTCATGATCGTTCTGTTCGCGGTGATGTTCTTCGGCACCTCGGACAGCCCGTCGAAACCCACCCCCCTCGACCCTGCCTGGTACACGCCTGAAACCGCCCGTGGCAAGGAACTCAAAAACAAGGTCATGGTGGGCAACTGTTACCTGTGTCACGCCTACTGGGTGGGGACGCCGGACCCGGGCGTGGTGCGGCCGCCGTTCGCCCACGTCGCCATCAAACTCGACCACGGCGCCAATGACCGCTGCTACAACTGCCATCTCATTCAGGACCGCAACAAGTACACGGCCGACGACGGCTCCGGCATCATGGCCGCCAACGTGGAAAAGATGTGCGCCCGCTGCCACGGACTGATTTACAACGACTGGAGGGCCGGCACCCACGGGGTCAGACGCGGGCAGTGGAATGCCCGGGGCCCTTTCCAGCGGGTGACATTCAAGTGCACCCAGTGCCACGACCCGCACTCACCGCGCTTCAGATTCAGGGACTTTGCCCCGCCACCGGTGTGGCCCGACAAGTTCATTCGGCGCCCCGCAGTCGTCGCCGAGCGTTGATTCGGCCCTTTAGCGGCTGATACCGGAGGAGTTTTCATCGGTTTCCGAGGAATTTTACCATGGCCAAAGACCCTAAACTGCACTCTCCGCTGAGCCGAAGGGATTTTATCACCGGGCTGACGGTCACCCTGGCGGCCGCCGGTGCCGGTGTCGCCGCCATGAGCCCGCTCATCAGGGCCAGGGAGATCCCCTCCCTGGACGACTTCCTGCAGCAGCACTACAAGCGGCTGACCACCGAGGACAAGAAAGAAATCTTCGCGCGCCTGGAAGCCGGCATCGAATCCACCTACGGCGTCAAGGCCACCATCGGCGACCCGCCGCCCATGAACGGCGTGGAGTTCGCCTACGCCCTGAACATCGGCCGCTGCATCGGCTGCCGGCGTTGCGTCTACGCCTGCATGGAGGAAAACAACCAGTCGCGCGACCCCCAGATTCAGTACATCCGGGTGCTGAAGATGAAGAAGGAGGGCCGCGGCATCGACATCGAAAGCTCGGTGCACGACTATCCCCTGGAGGAGGCCGGCGACCCCAACTACTACTACATGCCGGTGCAGTGCCAGCAGTGCAAGAATCCGCCCTGCGTCAAGGTCTGCCCGGTGCATGCCACCTGGCAGGAGCCTGACGGCATCGTGGTGATCGACTACAACTGGTGCATCGGCTGCCGCTACTGCGAAGCCGCCTGCCCCTACCACGCCCGCCGTTTCAACTTCGCCAAGCCGCAGATACCCGCCGAGGACATCAACCCCGACATGGCGTACCTGTCCAACCGGCCGCGCTACATGGGGGTCATGGAAAAGTGCACTTTCTGCCTGCAGCGCACCCGGGTGGGGCGCTATCCGGCCTGCGCCGAGGTCTGCCCCACCGGCGCGCGCAAATTCGGCAACCTGCGGGATCCTGACAGCGAAATCCGCCGGATCATCGAAAACGAACGGGTGTATGTCCTCAAGGAGCACCTGGGCACGATACCCAAATTCTACTACATCTTCGCCAAATAGGGGCTCGCCATGGTACAGTTCTTCTTCCACGGTTTCCGATCCATTTTCCACGGCAGCAGGGCCTACTGGATCTGGATGGCGTCCCTGCTGGCCCTGGTGCTGCTGGGGCTCAACGCCTACGCCCGGCAGCTGGCCCAGGGTCTGGCCACCACCGGCATGGGCGACGAAGTCTCCTGGGGGCTGTACATCGCCAACTTCGCTTTCCTGGTGGGCATGGCCGCGGCCGCCGTCATGGTGGTCATTCCAGCCTATATCTTCAAGGACAGGGAAATGCACAAGGTGGTCATCTTCAGCGAGCTGTTCGCCGTGGCCGCCATGATCATGTGCCTGCTCTTCGTCATCGTGGACTTGGGAAGGCCGGACCGCTTCTGGCACCTGATCCCGATCATCGGCTACTTCAACTGGCCCGGCTCCATGCTGACCTGGGACATCATCGTGCTGCACGGCTATCTCTTCCTCAACCTGTACGTCTGCACCTACGTACTCTACACCACCTTTCAGGGCCGCACGCCCCGGCCCCTGCTCTACGTGCCGGTGGTTTTCGTGGCCATCGTGTGGGCGCCCACCATCCACATGATCACCGCTTTCCTGTTCCAGGGGCTGGGGGGGCGGCCGTTCTGGAACACAGGCCTCATCGCCCCGCGATTCCTGGCTTCGGCCTTTGCCGCCGGCCCGGCCTTCATGATCCTGGTGTTCACCATCCTCAAGCGCATGCGGGCCATCTCCTTCGATTCCACGCTGATCGACAAGGTGCGGGTCATCGTCACCGTCAGCCTGCTGGTCAACATCTTCCTGGCGGGGTCCGAGCTGTTTGCCGAGTTCTACGCCAACTCCGCCGATGCAGTGCACATCAGCCACCTCTTCGGCCTGCACGGCGAGAGCCTGCTGGCCCCCTGGATCTGGACCTCACTGGGCATGAACGTCCTGGCCGCCCTGATCCTGCTGTCGCCGGCGCGCAGCAACCCCACCGCACTGATCGTCTCGTGCGTCATGATCGTGGTCGGCATCTGGATCGAAAAGGGGCTGGGCTTCATCGTGCCCGGCTTCATCCCCTCGACGCTGGGCGATTTCGTGCAGTACGTGCCCTCGTTTAACGAAATCGTGATCTGCATCGGCATCTGGGCCCTGGGCCTGCTGATGTACACCATATTTCTGAAGGGAGCCATTCCCATCGTCAATCTTCAGGACACCCATTGAGAAGGGAGGTGGTGGCAACACAGACGGATATCTGGGCAGAAACACTCAAGCAGGCAAGAAAGGAGGGAGTATGACAAGGGGAAAAAAGGTGCTGCTCACGGCCTTGCTCCTGAGCGGCTTGATCGCCTTGCCTTTGTCCGCCCTAGCTGCCGGGGGATGTACCACGGCCGAATGCCACCAGGGCATCGCCGACATCCGTTCGCCCGACAGCGAGATGATGCGCACCATCAAGGCCAACGGCTCCCAGCACGGAGACGCGGACGGCTGCGTGATGTGCCACGGCGGCAACCCCAAGGCAACGGCAAAAGAAGAGGCCCACAAGGGCATCCCGGCAACGCTCAAGATGGCGCCCGGCCCCAAGGACTATTACCCGGATCCCGGTTCCATCTGGATTGCCGAAAACTCCTGCGGCGTGTGCCACGTGGGCTATGTCTACCGGGCCAAGCTGTCGCTGATGAACAGCGAGGCCGGCAAGATCCAGGGCAACCTGCACACCTGGGGCTTTGCGGAAACGGCCAACTTCAAGAACCCGTGGGCCAATTACGATCTCGAGGACATCGACGGCCTGGAGCCGATTTTCGGAACCGAGACTTACAAACTCTACATGAAGCAGCAGATCGCGCTGTATCCCGACCAGTATCCCGCCAGCTTCAAGAAGCTGCCCGCGGCCACCATGGAAGCGATCAACAAGGACCCCAAGCAGGCGGCCCTGACTTATCAGCGCCATGACTGCCAGCGCTGCCACATCGGCGTGCGCGGCCGGGAGAAGCGCGGCGACTACCGCGGCATGGGCTGCTCCGCCTGCCACGTGCTCTACAGCAACGATGGCTTCTACGAGGGCAACGACAAGACCATCGCCAAGGACAAGCCGGGGCACATGCTCAAGCACGAGATCGTGGCCACCCGCAAGACCGGCGGCATCCCGGTGGAGTCCTGCAATTCCTGCCACAACCGCGGCAAACGCATCGGGGTCTCTTTCCAGGGACTGATGGAATTCCCCTACGGCTCGCCCTTCAACAAGAAGGGGGACAAGCAGCCCAAACTGCACACCAAGAAGTACCTGTTCATCTCCGATGATCTCCATCACCAGTACCAGAGCCGCAAGGAGAACCCCAAGGGCGGCCTGCTGTGCCAGGACTGCCATACCAGCGTGGACATCCACGGCGACGGCAACCTCCACGGCACCACCATGGGACAGGTCGAGATCGAGTGCACCGACTGCCACGGCCGTCCCGACAAGTACGCCTGGGAACTGCCCATCGGCTACGGCGACGAGTTCGGCAAGAAGCTCGACGGCAAACCGCGGGGCGTGGCCAAGCAGCGTCTGCAGCTGGGCTGGCAGTACGGCACGCGCTACGAGGCCGAAGACGGCTTTCTGCTGACCAGCCGCGGCAACCCCATTGGCAATGTCGTCCGCCGCGGCAACCAGGTGATCGTGCACTCGGCCTCCGGCAACGACTTCCAGGTGCCGGTGCTCAAGAACCTGAACATGGAGAAGAAGTGGAAGGACCCCTCGGCGCCCGTCGCCATGTCGGCCGTAAAGAGCCACATGGACAAGATGGAGTGCTACGCCTGCCACGCCTCCTGGGTGCCGCAGTGCTACGGCTGCCACGTCAAGGTGGACTACTCCCGGGACAAGGACGGCAAGCAGCCCTCGGGCATCGACTGGGTGGCTTCCGGCAACGCCCGCAAGAAAAACGGCCAGACGGCCGAATCCGTTCTGGGCACCGGCGGCATCAAGTCCATGGGCAAACCCTATGAAACCCGCTCCTACCTGCGCTGGGAAAACCCGGTGCTGGGTATCGGCGGAGAGGGTCGGGTGACCCCATTGATGCCCGGCTGCCAGGTGACCTACACGGTGATCAACGAAGAGGGCAAGACCCTGGTCAACAACATGATCGCCGAAAGCCCGGACGAAGCGGCCCAGCGCCAGCAGAAGCACATCCCGCTGGCCATCGACATGGCGCCGGTGCAGCCGCACACCGCCCAGCGCAAGGCACGCACCTGCGAATCCTGCCACACCAATCTGAAGTCGGCAGGCCTGGGCCTGGGCGGCGGCACCTTCGGCAACAAGCAGTCCATGGACATCGTCGAGGACCTGATCAACGCCAAGACCGGCGAAATCATCCCCAAGAAGTACCAGGTGCAGATCCCCGGCGTTCCCAAGCTGAAATTCGACTGGTCCAAGATCGTGGAGCGCGACGGCACCCAGCTGGCCACCGTGGGCACCCACTGGCCCATGAGCCGGGCGTTCAACAAGCAGGAGCTGGACACGCTACTGCGGGCCGGCACCTGCATGGGATGCCACCAGAACATGAGCCAGGCCGAACTGTGGGCCAAGGTCAGCACCGAGGGCAAGCTCGATCCGGCCAAGCATCTTGAGATGATGAACAACATGATCAAGATCCTGGCCGCAAAGAACATCAAGCCCGCCGAAGCCGGCAAGAAGGAATAACCACGCCACATCCGGACAAGCCTGGATTTGGCAAAACCAGGACACCGGGGTTCATGGTCGCTGAACTGTCCATGACACCCGGTGTTCTTTAGGTTCCTGCTCCCAAAGGGCTGTCATAAAAACAAAAAATCTTGTGAAGCAAAATTCGCCGTTGCGCACAGGGTCCGTATCGGCTTCGCTTCCGTGTCCATCCGGGGGGCCATCCCCCTGCCCGACCGCATTTCAAGAACTCGTCGCAAGCTCCTCAGACAGCTTGAAATGCTGACTGCCGGCCAGAGGGATGGCTTTTCCCCCGAACGGCCAATGGTCGCTCCACCGAAACGGACCCTGTGCTCCACTGGGGTGCGGGTATACCCGCGTTGGGAAGTGTCATGCCCAAACCGTTGCGTTGTTTTTTCGGCCACCACAAATGCGCCACCACCTGGATCAGCGACATCCTGCGGCTGGTCTGCCGCGATCTGGGCCTTGAGTTCGCTAGTGTCCACAGCCCGGCCCTGTTCGATTACCGCCTCGATACATGGGTCGAAGGCAACGGCATCGACTTTCTGGCCTACACCAACGCCGACATCCGGTACGTGGAAAGGCTGGAGGGTTTCCGTGGATTTCACGTCATCCGCGACCCCCGCGACATCGTGGTTTCGGCCTACTTTTCCCACCTTCTCTCCCACCCCACCGACGAGTGGAAGGAACTCGTCAACCATCGCAAAAGACTCCAGCGGGTGTCAAAAGACGAGGGGCTGTTTCTGGAAATGAACTTCAGGAGAAGGGAATTCGAATACCTGTACAACTGGAACTATTGCCAGCCGAACGTGCTGGAATTGAAAATGGAAAACCTCATCGCCGCCCCTTACGAAGAAATGGCCAGGGTATTTGCTTTTCTGGATGCGGTCCGGCGGCCGGCCGCCCTGGCGGTGAGCACACTGTACCTGCTGAACGGCGGCCGGCGGCCGGCGGAACGGAAAGACAGGCTGGTGGGTATTTGGCTTCACCTCACCCGGCGGCTTGCGGCAAGCGAAAAGCGATACCCCGCGGGGAAACGAAAACCGGAATTGCCGACCCGGGCACTGCTGGAACACGTATTCAACAACCGCTTCGCCAGCAAAACCCACGGCCGCCGGCGCGGGCAGGAGAATGCGTCCAGCCACTACCGCAAAGGCATGGCCGGCGACTGGGCCAATCACTTCACCCCTGAACACCGCCAGTACTTCAAGAAGCGCTACAACGACGTACTGTTAAAGTTGGGATACGAAAAGAACGCGGACTGGTGAAACAGATCCCCACAGCACCCGTCCCGCCTGC
>CAYUAQ010000008.1:0-1282 GCA_964442705.1 uncultured Desulfobacteraceae bacterium | reverse complement strand
CCGCAAAAACGGGTGTAAGATTCAGGCATACAATCAGCGCAACTGCCGTAACGAAAACGATTATCCACTTTTTCATCTGCCGCCTCCTTAGGTGTGAATATGAATTGATGTATTTAGAACGGCCTAGTGCCGCAGTCCCCCTTTCTGAAAGGGCACAGGCTTTGGGGCTTCAGAAACAGCCACGGAAAGCGGGAGGTCAGACAGAGGTGTGGTGTAGAAAAACAGGCGCTGTTCAGTGGCAGCAGCAGTCAGATCGATTCGCGGCATCATCCAAAACCACTATTCAGGTATGCAAAAATCATGCAGAAAGCAGATAAATTAAATAGCGTTAAAATACCACAGGTTATCTTGGCACGTATTTTGGGTTTCCATAAAAAGAAACTATTTTTTCATACTATATAGGCATTAAATTGCATAATTTATGAAAAACTTTACTCAAGACAATTCCTGATCAACACCTCCAGATCTTGTGTCACCGGCAAATCAGCGGGTATCTGAAAACCTCTGGTAATGGATCGCCAAAGGAGCGCCACAGGGGTTTCGGTGGAGCGGCATTGGCCATCCGGGGAGGAAGCCTTCCAGCCGTCCGGCGTCAAGCATTTCAAGCGGTTTGAGGAGGTTGCGACGCGTTCTTGAAATTCAGTCGGACGGCGGGATGGCGCCCCGGATGTCCACCGCCGTGAAGCCGAAAGGCCTGTGGCGCGGGGGCGCCGGAACGTATGGAGAGCATACATCCCCGGCTGTCACATCGTTGATCTTACCAGAAAATTTCGACTTCGAAAAACGCCAGGGGAGAAGAGGGGCTGGAAGTGCAGGTGATGACATAGCTTCTCCCGATTGCCGACACCCGGAAGATTAGGAGCGTCACGCCTTCTTTCGGGCCTGCAGTCCGATGGCCACGGTAAAGGCGCACAGGCCGGCGATGTCGGCCCACATGTCGGGCCACAGCAGGCCGGCGGCGGCCAGCCAGAAGAGGATGGTCTCCAGCCAGGTGGCGCGCCGGAAGAAGAACCGCTCCAGGGCCGAGGCAAAAGCGGTCAGCCCCAAAAGGGTGGTCGCCATGGTGAAAACCACCGGCCCGTGCAGCAGCTCATACCCCTTGCCCATGCCCAGCAGGGGCCGATAGGCCATGACCAGTGGAATGATGTACAGACCCTTGGCCAGCTTCCAGGAAGTAAAGGCCGTGCGCATGGGGTTGGCGCCGGCCACGCCGGCGCCGGCGAAGCTGGCCAGGCTCACCGGCGGGGTCACGTTGGCGTCCTGGGAGTACCAGAACACGATC
>CAYUAQ010000007.1:43117-60908 GCA_964442705.1 uncultured Desulfobacteraceae bacterium | reverse complement strand
GGGGCGACTTCAATTTTACTACCATAGAAAAGTCCATGTCAAGTTTCAATCCACGCCCCCGCGCGGGGGGCGACCCGGCAATAACTGAAGCTCTTGTATTATTTGTTGCCGTTTCAATCCACGCCCCCGCGCGGGGGGCGACTGTCAATCCGCAACTACCTGTCAGGATTGAACAAAAAGCGCTTGTTTCGCGAACATGCTAAAAACAGACTCTGCGAATACGGTTAATTCGGCCCAAAGTCCATGAAAATCAAGCACCGCTTGTACTGCGAACCTCCCAAGGATTATCTGTTTATAAGAGGATCGCAAGTGGCACAATCGCTCAGACAATCAATGGGCCCTCCTGATCAATGGTTTCTTTGGCGCCGACATGTTCAACACGGTTACGCCAATTCGATCCAAGAAAGTAAAACCGTAAGCTATCCTCATCAATTTCGATTTCATCAATCAACTCCTGACGAAATTTTGTCCATTGTGCCGGATCAACAATGCATTCAAACATGGAATACTGGACCCGTTGGCCGTAGTTACAGCAAATTTTAGCCACACGCCGCAAGCGCCGCTTTCCAGCCGTGTCACCCGTCCTGACATCATAGCTTACCAGTACAAACATCTCGTCCCCTCCAAGTTATTGCCATATTGCCGGAGGATATCCATCAAGATCGCCTCGTAAATAGCGGGCAAAGAGCAGTGCCTGGGTGTGAAAAAACAGGCCAAGGGGCATCTTCTTGTCGAGAAAGGGATGCACCATCACATCCTGTTTTCTTTTCTGGTAGGCCACCAGGACTGTTTTTCGGGTCTTATCGTCCATCCGGACCGCTCCGCTTTCAGTGATTTTGAAACCAGATGCTTTCACCTGTCCCAGATTAATCAGCGACAGGACCAGGCGGTCCGTCAAAGGCCTGAATTCTTCCATCAAATCCAGAGCCAAACCCGGCCGCCCCGGCCTGTCCCGATGAAGATATCCCACCGCCGGGTCCAGACCGGTACACTCCAGGGCGGAACGGACATCATGCAATACCAGGGTATAGAGAAAAGAGAGCAGTCCATTGACCCGATCCAGGGGCGGACGACGATTCCGGGAGCGGAAAAAAAACTTTTCCTTATCCCGGACAATCAACTGGTCGAACACGCTGAAATAGGCGTGGGCCGCGTCGCCCTCGACGCCACGGATCGTTTCCAGATCTGAATGGCCCTGTAACGATTTGAGTGCCGCGCTCATCCGATTGACAGCCCTTTCGATGGCCGCTTTATCCACTTTTTCGGCATGATCCCGCAGCGCCCGTCTTAAAACTGTCCTCCCGTTGGCCACTTTTCCGGTAACCACCGCCCGCGCAACTTCAGCTGAGAATCCCTCTTGGTCGGCTCGGCGATACTGTTCTCTCCGGAGCAGGACATTCCCGGATACCGGTCCCTGAACCCGCGCCAGGAATCTGCCGTTCTCGGTTAAAAAGCTGACGGCAACATCCCGCTCGGCACAAAACCCCATTAGAAACGGGCTCATATTGATATTCCCAAAGCAGACAATTCCGCTCAGAGTATGGATCGGCAACCGTAGCTTGGCTTCCCGGTCAACCTTGACCACCACGGTCTCTCCCTCCTTGGCGAGGTAAGCGCCCTGGGTCGTGACAAAAAGCGTATTCAGATGTTTTTTCATCGGGATACCATCCGGTTGATATAGGACTGCACCTTCCTTTTTTTGCCTAATGCCCTGGGCAGGCAAAGATCGACAAATGAGCACCGCTCACAGCGGCGGCTGTAGACTGGCGGCGGTGTCACGGCACTTTCAAAGAGTTCGTGAAGGGCTGTGGCCGTCTCCGTTGTCTTTCGGCGCAGGGATGCATCCAGCACCACTTCCAGGCGCCGTTGCTTCTTGCCATAGAACAGCGCCCCTTTCGGCACGGGGACGTTCAGCATCTCTTCAAGGCACATGGCTTGGGCGCAAAGCTGCACCCGATCGGAATCATCTCCCTTGGGCCGTCCGCGCTTGTATTCCACCGGAAACGGTTGCCAGGTTCCGTTTTCCTTCAGGTGAAATTCCACGACGTCGGCCCGACCTGAAATCCCCAGAGTTAATGATCGAATGGGCAGATCAAACTCCACCCGGATTTTCCGGCGCGATTCCCGGGCAGCGGTATGCACCCGCTCATGAAGAATCCGGCCTTCGGCCGTCAGCCGATTTTCGCTCCAGAGCTGTTCAATATGAATCAAGGCGCACTGCCGGGGACAAAACAGCAGGTGCTGCAGGGCTGAAAGCATGAGCAGGTCGTCTTCGGTATACATAAGATGGCAGCCGCCTATTCCACAGACAAGAGGTTGACAATCAACCGGATCATCAAGTCTTTCTGCTCCGGGCTGCTGGCTGCTGTCAGCAGGGCCAGGGCTACCAGGGCCTTGTTATCAAAATGCTGTCCGCTCTCAATCCCGTTTAGCCTGAGAAACAGGAGAAAGAGGAAAGCGCCGATCCGTTTGTTTCCGTCAGTAAAAGGGTGATCCTTGATGACGAAATAGAGCAGATGGGCGGCTTTTTCTTCGATCCCGGGATACAGCTCTTGGCCATCGAATGTCTGCCGGATAGCACCGAGAATTGCGGAAAGGCTGTTACCGCGCTCCTGACCAAAAATTTCTGTGGCCTCGCCCTTTTTCAGCAATCTCGATTTCAAAGAACCAATTGCAGCCCGTATCGACGCAAGACCCGGCAACCTCTGCTGTGTCTTTCCTGTTTTCTTGGGCAGTGGCAGCGCATTCTCGTCATACTGCCAGAGAAGCTTCCAAGTTCGCGCATACGTATTGACGATATCAAGAACTGCCCGTCCCTCATCGGAAATCAGGTCATGGTTTTGCAGTGTCGTGCCCAGCAACTCGAGCATCTGCCGGGCCTCGTTCAGCCCCTTTTCCGCCAGCCGCTTCCGGTGGAACGTATAGCCCTGGACAAGATGGTCTTTCAGCACCGAGGTGGCCCAGATACGAACCCGTGTACCGCGCATCGAATTGACCCGGTATCCCACCGATATGATGGCGTCTAGGTTGTACCAGTCTCTTTCGCGGGTAACTTCCCGGTTTCCTTCTTTTTGAACTGTTGCATTTTTTGCAACAGTTTCTCCTTTTGCCAACTCCCCGGTATTAAAAATATTCCGCAAGTGTCTGGAAATAACAGACTTGTCACGACCAAACAGCTCCGCTATCTGGTTTAGCGTCAACCAGACAGTTTCATCTTTTAGCCGGACCTCAACCGCTTCCCGACTGTCTTCGTCTTGATACAGGATCAGTTCGCCCCGGTTAATGTTCATACTACTATCTCTACTTCACAGCCTTTCAATTAACTCAACTCCATCCGGAGCATTTCCAACAGTCACATCATAATCTGCAAACGATCGTGCCGGGCCCTTTGAACCGTCTTTGCGCCGCACCTGCACCAGATCAAATAGCTTGTGAGCGGGAGCATTGCCGAGTTTATCTTTGTGCTTGAAAATAATCAGCTTTCTGACGGACATTTCCCCTCGGGAAGCGGAACGATCATGGTCAAACATATTTTCTAGAGCGTTCCAGAACAATTCCAGGTCATCTTGTGAAAAACCCGTCTGCTGGGCCAGCGGAGCAGAAATGAAGCCATGAACCCGGTAGAGGCCGTAAGGGACTATGGCTTTTCGCGCTCCAAGTCCTTTTTCATCGGGTTTGTCAACGCTAACAGCTGCGGTGCGAAACATTGCCACATCAAGGCCTACTATAGGCTCAATACTTCTTGAAAACGAAAGCTGAACCGGCCCGCGAACTTGCCCACAAGTTTTATCACCCGTTGACATTACCGCACCAAATGTTCTCACATCAAAAAAATTCTTACACATCCACTTTTTCGCCACCATTTCTTTACTATCAATAAAAAGTTCTTTTAACTTGGCTTTAGCGGCACCGGAAATACTCTTTAACTTTCCAACGGCTTTTTTTGCTTTGTCGATGTCGGCACCAAGTTGTAAAAAAATGCCGTTATTTTCAAAGCCAACTCCTTCCGGATAATTCTGATAAAGTCGTAGTTCATCACGCAGGTCAACCGGGACATTAATAAAATACTTTTCATCATCTAGTGCTTTGTGGGCACGTCTATGGTGCTCAGAAAGAAATGCACCTTCCCGCACATGAATTTCGTATGGGGAAATATTACTTTTCACAATATCCACATAATTCCTGACCTTACGCTTCAGGCAGACATCGGTGGTGATTCCATGACCGGTCTCAGGATCAATGCGGGGCATATTGCCGCCATCTGGATCGCCATTAGGGTTACCGTTTTTGACATCAAACAGCAGGACAAACTCATAACGGTTTTTAATAGCTTCATTCATGACTCTCCTCCTTCGGTTTTAAAGGCCTTCTTTTTAGCCGCTGCTTCCTGAATTTCACGATCAATCGCATTTTTCTGATGATAATAGCCAATGGCGAACAGGCCTTGATTCTGAAGATTCAAGTGGACTGGGAAAGTGTCCACATGCTCCATGATCTCGCCAAGCCTGCGGTCTGATACATAGCCGTACTCCGCCTTTTCGATATGATGCTGGCTCAAACGAAGCAATCGCGGAAAAACATTTGCCGGGGTAGCCGACGCCGCGCTGAAAAAACGATCCTTTATGGTTGCGTTGACCTTGCCAAGGGCGTCCAGTTGCGCATTTTCTAGAACCGCGAACAACCGACCCAGAAGATAGGCCGTTTCTCGTCGTCCTGTGTCTAAAGTCATGGGAACCTCCTTTTTATAGTTTCGCTGTAACACCGCTTTTAGTATAGCTGCCCGCAGGTAATTGACGTTTGGTATCGGCTTACCAGTTGCAGGGTGTTTTTTGCTCTGATCCGCCCTAACCCTGCCGATCACCCCTTGAAAAAGGTGTTGAGGATAGCGCTCTCCGGTGAGAATCGAACGGGTCAAAGCTCCCCCCAGAACCGGGGAAATATCTTTGGTCTCCCGGGCCGTTTCCTTAAGCAGGTGCCAGGCCCCGGGATATTCGACATCCTTTTCCGAATGTTCCATCGCAAGGTTATCAAAATGATCCCGAAATCGGTCCATCAACACCTCCACCGAACAGACGTGCCAGAAACGCAGGGCCAGCCGGGCCCTGTTCAGAGACAGCCCAAGGATGTAAAAGTTGATGTCCCTATCCTTTTCAAGATCATTTGGCAGGCTTCCGGCACGGACTGCTTGGAGAAATTCCCGCACCTGTTGACTAGCGGCTTGGTCATCCAAGGCAGGATTCATCACCTGGCCGAAAAAAGGCTCAACGGGTGATGCCCGCTGGGCCCAAAAAACCGTAGTTGCATCACCGATTCGAATTCGCTGTGTGGGGCTACGCAAGAGATATTTCAATGCCGCTGCGCTTTTGAACTCTGTCTCCACCGCTATAGGGGCATTTTCACCTCTCTTTTTGCCGTATGATTCGTAGGCCTTCTCGTTAAAGGATACCAGGGAAGCACCGGAACCGAATTTAAACTGAGTGTACTGGGTCTGCAGGGAATGAATGGCGCCATCGATAAAACTTACGCCTCGCGCGTATTTGTGTCCGGCAATAAAATCGCGCCACATCTTTTTTACTGCTGGCCTCTCGTGAACGAAACAGTTGTCGCCCTGCAATCGAAAAGCGACCCATTTCCCATGATTGCCGCATATCTCTTTCCAGTACCGTAATTCAACAGATTCCCGAGGCTTCCATTTTTCGAGAAAGGCCCGCACCGCAACCACTCCTTCATCATCCGAATCCCCACAGACGTCTGTAAACACCTTTTTAAAGGACTCATTATGGATCTTTTTTAGCGATTTATCCGACATTCCGAAGATATAGTCGGCCTTATCCACCATAAAATTTGGTGTTTTAGCCGCCCCTTTCGCAGAGCGAACGTTTACTTTATTGCTGTACGGAACCACCGACCGCCGGAAATCATAGGTATTGGCCTTGATCTTCACCCGCAGGTCTTCAGGCTGGCCGATCATGTTGCCTTGTTTGTCTATGTTGATGGCAAAACCGATATCCTCTACACTGAAGCCGAATGGTGGCACACCGTCCCTGCTTGGGCCGGGCTGTGGCAGACGATCATAAAGTGCGACTAGAGCTTGGAAAATCATGAGACCACCTCCCGACGGCAGTCGATGACCCCATCGTTCATGACAGCCCGAAAAAACAGAGGGGTCATGTCATTTGCAAAATCGACGTCATAAAGCATGTAGCCCAGATCCTGCTCACCGCTGAAGATTGGCTCCGGTATTTTTTCGCACCATTCAAAATTTACCGGGAACTCACGGCAACCAAAGTAGGGCCGATGGAAACACTGGCCCTTTTTGGCTCTTCTTTCAAAAATTGCCAAATGTTTGCCCGGCTCACCATCTTCCTTTCCTGTGAGTTCGAAATGAGCCTCGATGATGTACTCGACGTCACGCAGAACCATGGAAGCCCTCTGTTGACGATCATCTTCAATATAGCGACACACGGGCCGGTCATCTTCCATATCGCGATTGTTGACCGACACCCGGTTGGCTAATTCATTCCTGCGGATATTGTCGAAGCGCACTGGTCGCAGGACATGAATCCGGTCAATGACCCAGCGGATGGCAGGCTTCCAGTAAATGGCCTCAAGTATTCCCCGTGCCGCTGACGGGGTTATGACATCATAGGATACCCGCTCCACCTTCATCTCCGGTCGGGTGAAAAGGGCGTAATCACCCCACACCCGAATCTTGACCCCATACCCCATGTTTCACCTCCATCACTATCGCATTTTTGTGTTTCATTATCCAAAGAAAGCCTCTCCCTGTGGCGGCGTGCATTTCAGGCCTGTTGTGTCGGAATAGAGTTCTTCGGAACGTAATACCCTGACCTCCGGCAACGGCTTCTCAAGCCAGCTTTCTATCTCTTCTAGTTGATAGGGGTAGATCTGTACCGTGTATTTTTGGAGTTTACGCAGAATTCCACCCTTCTGCCCAACGAACTCGAGGGATTTTACCAGACTGCGGACAGCATCGTCCAGGGCAATGATAATTGGAATAGTCGCCGTCTGAATCATCCTGAACCGCGAGATCTCCTTGAACTGGATTTCACCGTTACCAGCCGGGCTACAGTACTTTTCGACAATCTCATCCATGTCCATCCGCCCTTCATTCATCCAGAAATAATCCTCAAAATAGGCCCTGACACATTCAGGATCGGTCAGCCTGCCGGGAAAACGGTCAAAAAGCTTCTCGGCCGATTGAGCAGCCTGCCGGACAAAAGAACATTCTGTACTTTCCGGCAAGGCAAAGACTGACACCTGACACGGCGTCGCACTCAGGCCGTTACGGTTGCAACGACCGGCAGCCTGGGCAATACTGTCAATACCGGCCACTGTCCGAAATACAACGGGGAAATCAACATCGACCCCAGCCTCGATCAACTGTGTACTGACCACCCGGCAGGGCAGTTTGTTTTCCGGATTCAACCGCCTGCGTATTTCCTTTAATTTCTCCGTACGATGGGCCGGATGCATCAAGGCGCTCAAATGGATATTTTCTTCTGATTCCGGCAAATGGTTGAATATCTCCAGAGCCTGCCTGCGGGTATTGACAATACATAGAACCTGGTCATGCTGCATGAGACGTGCAGTCACCTCTTGCTCATCTAACGTACCGATAAAAACCTCCCTGGTTCGTTTCAAATCGGTGAAGAGCGCCGGAACATTTTGAATGATTTCATGGTCGACCTTAAGCCCGGCCGGAAACTGCTCGGAATAGTTGATTGCTGGTTGAGTAGCGGTACAGAGCACCGTGGTAACACCATATTTCTTGGACAATGTATTTGTGGTCAACTCCTTGATGACTTCTAGGCAGGGGGCAAGTTTCTCCACCGGAATCGCCTGAACCTCGTCAAAAATGACAATACTGTCGGCTACATTATGCAATTTCCTGCATCTGGATGTCCGGTTGGCATAAAATGAATCAAAAAACTGGACATTAGTGGTAACGATAACGGGCGCGTCCCAGTTTTCTGCCGCCAGTTTGTTCTTCCAGTCCTTATCATCATTGATAAAGTTGCAATGGTGTTCAAGGACCGCGTCATCACCAAGCATCTGCCGGAATACCCGGGCGTTTTGCTCAATGATGCTGGTGTACGGAATGACATAAATGATCCTCCGCTTTCCGTGCTTGACGGCATGATTAAGGGCAAAGGCCAACGAGGCGAGGGTTTTGCCCCCGCCGGTGGGAACGGTGAGCGAAAAAATCCCCGGATTCTTTTGAGCCGCCGCAAGACAATCGGCAAGGACCAGCTCCCGCTGCCGGTTGACATTCAATTCCAGGTTAGCTCCGGCCCGCAGTTTGTTAAAATTCCGCCAAAATCGTTCGTGCAAATCCTCAATTCCAGGATACTCACCCCGCCAGCCGGAACGCTGAGGATCAAGGAACCTTTCCGTATCAAGGAAGTCGGCATCAACCAGGCACGAAAAAAGCATCCGGACAAAAAACTGAAGTTGAAACCCAAACCGTTCCGACTCACTTACAAACGGCAGACCTGTCGGCAAGTCCAATACAGGCTTAGGAAAGGAAATTTCCTCGAGCGAACTTGCCAATTTTTCCCGTAATGCCGCAGATCCCCGGTCATCCCAGTTCGGCAATCCACCATGATGCCCTGCAATGCAGTAGGCAAGAAGTTTTCCTACCTGTTTTGAATGCTTGAACAACCACTTTGCACCTTCAGCCGCATGGTTGGGATGTCCTTTATAAAACGCAAAAAAATCATCAATAATCTGGTTGGCCTTTCTCAAGTATGCCTGCCAATGAAGAGTTCCTTTACCAAGGTCATGACTTACTCCTGCCACGTAACCCCAGTCCTGGGCTCCAAAAATACCGGAAAATTGTTCGCACAGTTTCGCCACCTTGAGCAAATGATCCTCAAGTGGCTGCCAGTCGGATTTGTCGGCAGACTCGGTGGAATGGGCAAAAAATTCGTTTGCGTGATGCAACATTTTATCACCACCTTTCGAAACAAGTCTGAGACGTATCTAATTCAAAGTGCGGCATTCGGGTCTAACCTATAGAAGTAATATGTAGTTTTAACCAAATCGTGCCAGCTTCCGACTACCCAATCCCTTTTTTCGCCGAAAGGTCTGGCCAACCCGACTGCAAGCGTGGCCACATTTCTCAGATGACCTTCCCCAGTGGTTGCCATTTTGTCGGAACCAACCCTGAAAGCTGTGGCGTAACAAGGGGCATTTTCAACCCCGCGCCTTCATCCCGGAATCTCCCGGGGCGAGTGTCGCACCAAGGAAGCGGTCGCATGAAGGCCGAGCAGGGCATTTTGTTTGACGGCCGGTTTTGACGGCTTTATCGGATCACGTGAAAATGAGTAGCAATTCAACAACGGCCCCCTCTATTTTAGATCAGGAAGCCATTATAACAGGCGCTTTTGTCATATGAGGACAAAGCTGATGCTGGACAGCACTTTTAGAATGGGCTCAATAGATCATCAAAAGAAAAACGTCTGTTTTTCAGGACGACTCCTTGGACAGCACCTCGTCGACCCAGCTCAGGGCGGCCATCATGTTGGGAAAGCCGGTGGTGGTCAGCGAGAGCAGCACGGCGTGGGTGATCTCCTCGGGCGTGGCCCCGGCGGCCAGGGCCTTGCGCGTGTGGGACATGACCGCCCCGCGGGAGCCGGCCCCCACGGCGATGCCCAGGTTGATGAGGTCCTGGTACTTGGGCGGCAACGGTCCGCTTTCACGGCAGATTTTTCCCAGTTCCTTGAAATTCTTGATGATTTCCGGGTAGTCCTCGGCAAACCGCTCGTACAGTCTGGGGATGTGCATGGGGGATATCCTCTCTTTTTGGTTGGGTGCCTTCTGTCCGTGGGGGCTGCCATGAAACACGCTAACAAATTACCAACCCGCGCGTAAGGCTGAAAGACAAATGGCGAACCGGGGTGCCGGCCGGTTCTCGTTTCTACATTTCTACACCATTGCGGTGGACCCGTGCAACATGCATTTCATATTCACGCGATCCTGCTGCCGATCATGAAGAGGCCGTAGGTGGCCAGCCAGTTGGGGAAAAAGCGGACCGTCCGGCCGCGGCGGTCCCGGGCGGGGGTGTTGACGGCCGTTTCGCGGATGATGCGGCCGCCGGTCTGGTGCACGAAGCGCCGGAAGTCCTTGAGTGTGATCACCCGGATGTTGGGCGTGTCGTGCCACTCGTAGGGCAGTTGGGGCGTCTTGGGCGCGTAGCCGCCGAACATGAGCTGCATCCGAACCGCCCAGTGGCTGAAATTGGGGAAACTGACGATGCCGTAGCGGCCCACCCGCAGCAGTTCCTTGATCAGCTGCGCCGGCTGGTAGACCTGCTGCAGGGTCTGGCTCAGGACGACGTAGTCGAAGCTGCCGTCGGGATAGTCGCGGATTTCCTCGTTGATGTCGCCCTGCACCACGGACAGCCCCAGTTCGATGCAGTGCGCCGCCCGGGACTCGACCTTCTCGATGCCGAACCCCTCCACCTGCTTGTGGTGCTTGAGGTAGTACAGCAGGTCGCCCTGGCCGCAGCCCAGGTCCAGCACCCGGGAGCGGGGTTCGATCCAGGCGGCGATGATGCCCAGGTCGAAGCGCAGTTTTTGCTCAGTGGATGTCATGATGGCAGCTGTCTAAAAATCCGTCCAACAGGTGGGTCAGACGTTCGTTGGGCAGCAGGAAGGCGTCGTGCCCCCACTGGGCCTCGATTTCACAGAAACTCACGTCGCGGCCGGCCTTTTTCATGGCCTTGACCATCTCCCGGGACTGGTAGGTTGGATACAGCCAGTCGGAGGTGAAGGAAACCACCAGGTAGCGGGCACGGGCGCGGGAAAAAGCCTGGGACAGGGATCCGTCGCCGTGCTGCAGCCCCAGGTCGAAGTAGTCGGCCGCCTTGGTGATATAGAGGAAAGCATTGGCGTCGAAGCGCTCCACGAACTTGCGCCCCTGGTGGCGCAGGTAGCTCTCCACCTGGAAGTCGGCGTCGAAGTTGAACGAAAAATCGCGCCGGTTCTGCAGACGCCGGCCGAACTTGCGGCGCATGGCCTCGTCCGACAGGTAGGTGATGTGTCCGATCATGCGCGCCACGGCCAGTCCCAGGTCCGGCCGACCGTCCGGTTCGTAGCGCCCGCCGTTCCACTTGGGGTCGGCCATGATGGCCTGGCGGCTGACCTCGTTGAAGGCGATGGCCAGGGCCGAATGGCGGCAGGTGCTGGCCAGGGGCACGCCTGCAAAGACCCGTTCCGGGTAGCGCACGCTCCACTCCAGCACCTGCATGCCGCCCACCGATCCGCCGATGACCGCCAGCAGCCGCTCGATGCCCAGATGGTCCACCAGGGCTCTCTGGGCGGCAACCATGTCTCCGATGGTGATCACCGGAAAATCCAGCCCGTAGGGCCTGCCGGTCTGGGGGTTGAAGGACCCGGGGCCGGTGGAGCCCAGGCAGCTGCCGATGATGTTGGAACAGATGACGAAGTAGCGGTCGGTGTCGATGCCCTTGCCGGGGCCGATCATGATGTCCCACCAGCCGGGACGGGGATCCTCCCGGTGGTAGTAGCCGGCGGCGTGGCTGTCGCCGGACAGGGCATGGCAGATCAGCACGGCGTTGTCGCGGGCCGCGTTCAGCTGTCCATAGGTTTCGTAGGCCAGCGTCACCGGCCCCAGGCGCCCGCCGCTTTCCAGCACCAGTTCGCCGGGCGGATGGGCGAAGGTGAAGGACTTGCGTTCCACCAGCCCTACCGAAACACCCCCGGCGTCGTGTTCGATGTACTCGCTCATGGTTCAGGTGCGCTTCAAGGCCTGGTCGATGTCCGCGATGATGTCGTCGATGTCCTCGATGCCGATGGACAGCCGGACCAGGTCCGGGGTGATGCCACCGGCGCGCTGCTCTTCTTCGGACAACTGGGAGTGGGTCGTGCTGGCCGGATGAATGGCCAGGCTCTTGGCGTCCCCCACGTTGGCCAGGTGCGAAAAAAGCTGCAGGCTGTCGATGAAGCGCTCGCCGGCTTCGCGGCCCCCCTCCACCCCGAAAACCACCATGCCGCCGTAACCGTGTTCGAACTGCCGGCGGGCGTTTTCGTGGGCCGGGTCGTCGGCCAGCCCCGGGTAGCGCACCCAGGCGGCCTGCGGATGGTCCTTCAGAAAGGCCGCCACCGCCATGGCATTTTCACAGTGGCGCTGCATGCGCAGGGGCAGGGTTTCGATGCCCTGCAGGAACATCCAGGCGTTGTCGGCACTGATGCAGGCGCCCAAGTTGCGCAGCGGCACCAGGCGCATGCGGAAGATGAAGGCCAGGGGATTAAACTCCCCCAGGTCGCGGGCGTAGCGGATCCCGTGGTAGGACGCGTCGGGCCGGTTGAAGAGGTGGAACTTCTCGTCGCTCCAGTCGAAACGTCCGCTGTCCACCACGATGCCGCCGATACCCGTGCCGTGGCCGCCCAGCCACTTGGTCAGGGAGTGCACCACGATGTCGGCACCGTGCTCCAGGGGCCGGCAAAGGTACGGCGTGGTGAAAGTGGCGTCCACGGCCAGGGGCAGGTGACGCCTGGCCGCCACCTCTGCGATGGCCTCAAGATTGGGCACGTCCAGCACGGGGTTGCCGATGGTTTCGACAAACAGCAGGCGGGTGCGGTCGCCAATAGCCGCTTCAAAGGCTTCCGGATCCTGGGCATCGACAAAACGGGTGCGGATGCCCAGCTCCGGCAGGATGTTGCTAAACATGGTGTAGGTGCCGCCGTAGAGGGCGGCCGATGAAACGATCTCGTCGCCCTGGCCGCACACGTTGATGGCCGTGTAGAAGATGGCCGAGGTCCCCGAGGAAAGGGCCAGGGCGCCGGCGCCGCCCTCCAGGGCGGCCATCCGGTTTTCCAGTACCTCCTGGGTGGGGTTCATCAGGCGCGTGTAAATGTAGCCCAGCTCCTTGAGCGCAAACAGGTCGGCGGCGTGCCGCGTGTCTTTAAACAGGTAAGAACTGGTACGGTGCAGGGGAACCCCGCGTGATCCGGTCTCGTCGACCACGGCACCGGCGTGCAGCGCCAGGGTGTTGAATCGGTATTTTTCCGGCATGGGAAACGGTCTCCTCTCCCTGTGATATTCTTCCCAGCACAGGACCGCGCTCATCGCGCGGCCCTGCAAAGGCGGGTCGTCGCCTATGCCCCGGCCTTCATCAGGGCCAGCCCCCGGGTCAGTTCCATCAGCACGCCCATGCCCTGCTTGACGGCAGGGTCGCCCATGGCGCCCAGCAGGCCGAAGGCGCCCACAGGCTTGGCCCGGGAAACATCCACGCCGGCCGGTATGCCGGCGGCGCGCTCCAGCAGGTCCAGGGCTTCGGGGGTCGTCAGTTTCTTCACGATGCCCAGCAGGCGCACCAAGCCGTCGCCGATCTGCCGAATTTCCGCCGTGGAATAGGTAGCGGCGATTTCCTTGAGGATATCGACCATGACCCCCATCATGCGGAACACGCCCTGCTGCTCCAGTTCGTCCAGTGCCATGATGAGCTGCGGCACCGATGATTTGAGCAGCGGTTCGGCCGTCAGGGCGAAGTCGATGATGTTCTTCAGCTGCTCCAGGGTGAAGTTGAGGTTGTTGACGTTGCGCAGGGCCTTTTTCAGCAGGTAGATAAGGTCTTCCAGCTGGAAATCGGCCTCCACATCCGCCAGCCCCGCGATGAGGGCGTGGACGGCCTCGTTGACCCGCGGGGCCAGTTCGTCACGCAGTTCTGAAACCGACCGCGCCGATTCGGACAGCGGCGTGATCTTTTCCTCCAGACGTTCGAGCCGTTCCAGAATCAGATCTTCACGGCTGAGTTCCTTTTCCGTCATGACCACACCTCCTTCCTAGGCCGCCTTGCGAATCTTGCCGGCGATGTTCATCTGAGGTTCCAGGGGCAGATCGAGGCCCTTCATCATCAGGTTCCAGTACACCCAGCGGAACATCATCTTGCCCCAGTGGTTGCTCAGGCTCTCCTGCAGCAGAGAAAAGGGGCCCATGCCGGGAAAGGGGAATTTTCCCGGCAGCGGCTCCACGTCGTAGTTGAAGTCCAGCAGGATGGCCTTCTCGAAACCCGACGCCAGGAAACAGGTGGCGTGGCCGTCGAAGGTGGGTTTGGGCGTGTGGCCGTCGATTTCGCGGATCATGTTTTCCACCACGGTGTAGGCCATGTAGTGGGCCACCGAACCGGCCTTGGAAGTGGGCACGTTGGTGGTGTCGCCGATGACGAAGATGCGGTCTTCGTTTTCGGCCTTCAGCGTGTGGTTGTCCGTGGGCACGAATCCCACGGGGTCGCTGACACCCGAGTCGATCAGGACCTTGTCGCCCATGTTGGGCGGAATGGCCACCAGCAGGTCGTAGCCCACTTTCTCGCCCTTGTGCGATTCGATGGTTTTCTCTTTGGCGTTGACCTGGGCCAGGTCGAAGTGGGGTGTCACCTTGATGTTCTTCTGTTCGGCCACGGCAGCCAGGGTTTTGGCGGCCACGGGCTTGGTGAAGACGTTGTCCAGCGGCGTGACGAACTCGATCTCCACCTTGTCCCGCACCCCGTTTACCGTGAAAAACCAGTCCGCCATGAACACGAATTCCAGCGGGGCAATGGGGCACTTGTAGGGAATCTCGGCGATGTTGAGCACGACCTTGCCGGAGCTGAAGTACTTCAATTGCTTGTACAGGGCCAGGGCGCCATCCAGCGTATAGAAATCGAATACTTCCTTTCGCCAGCCGTCCTGCATGCCGTCGATCTCCTCGGGGTGGATGTCGCAGCCCGTGGCGATCACCAGCCAATCATAGTCGTACTTGCCCTTGGCGGTCTCCACCCGGCGCTCTTGGCTGTCGATCTTCACGACGGTGTCGTGAACGAATTCCACCCCCCTGGGGATGAATTCCTTCTTGGGTTTGAGCACGTCGTCCCTGCCATACACCCCGAAGGGAATGAACAGGTATCCGGCCTGGTAGTGGTGCTGCTCTTCACGGTCGATGATCGTGATCTGCCACTCGGTGTCGGAAAGCTCCTTGCGCAGCATGTTGGCGACGATGGTACCGCCGGCACCCGATCCCAGAATCAAGATGTTTCTCATGGCATCTACCTCCCTGTGAATGGTTGAAGTCAGTATTGGTCCGATCCGCGACAGCCTTCACGTCTCAGACAAGTGAAAGTGCACATACGACAGAATACGGGAACGGCCGGGGCGGCGGCAAACCCTGGTTCGGGGGCTGCCGGCAAAACCGGGCGGTTTACGGAAAAATACTACCAGCCCTTGCCGAAAGGGCAGTGGGGATAGGTGCATTGCGGGCAATCCCGGCACAGGCCGCCGTGGCCCATGAAGGCCAGCTCCTTTTTGCCGATGTGCCGCCCGGCCAGGATGCGCGGCAGCACCAGGTCCAGCACCGTTACGCGATGATACAAGCCACAGGCCGGCACGCCCAGCACCGGGACGTCACCGATGTAAGCCACCAGGAACATGGCCCCGGGAAGCACGGCCGCGCCGTAGTGCATCTCCCGGGCACCGGATTCCCGGATGGCCCGGCGCGTCACGTCGTCCGGATCCACACTCATGCCGCCGGAAAGCAGTAGCAGATTGCAGCCGCTTGCCAGGTGTTCTTCCATGGCCCGGCGGATGTACGCAGTGTCATCGGGCGCAAAGGCGATGCCGCCCACTTCAGAGCCCAAGGCTTCCACCTTGGACTGCAGTACGGGCGCAAAGCGGTCTTCGATGAGGTGATTGTACACCTCGTTGCCGGTGATCACCAGGCCCACCCGCGCTTTTCGCAGGGCCCGCACCGCAAAAACACCGCCGCCGGAGGCCGCGATGGCCGCCGCCCGCTCCACCGGAGCACGTTTCATCACCAGCGGGATGGCCCGCGTGGCGGCCACCCGATCCCCCTTTTTGACCGGGGTGTTGTCGTGCAGCGAGGCGCACATCACCTCATCGATCATGTTGAAGGCCGCCAGGGAGGCGGCGTTGACCGTCAGCAGTCCGTCACGGCCCGCCAGCAGGCTGATCTTGCCCTCCCGGGGGTCGTCATCCCAGGCAATGCCCTCGCCGGCCAGACCTGCAGCCAGCATGGACGCGGCCTGGTTTTCGTGAATCTCGTCTTCGCCCAGGTCGATGAGGTACAGGTGGTTCTTGCCCATTTTCTGCAGGCGGCAGATGTCCTCGCTGCACACCGTGTGCCCCTTGCGAAAGGCCGGACCCTTGAATTCACCCGGACGGATCTCGGTGAGATCGTGGGAAAGCTCCCGGCCCACGGCATCTTTCAGGTCGATTTTCTTCAGCACAGCCGATCCTCTCTGCTTGAAATTCTCAGGCGACGCGCCTGCTGTTGGTGCCGGGCGTCCAACCCATGTTCGGCCAATTCACTTCGCGGGCGCCGCTGAAGTAAGCGCCGCCGGCGCAGGGCGTGCACAGCACCTCGCCGTTGCGGCGGATTTCCCGGCGGTCGCGTATCACCTGGCCGCAGCGGCTGCAAACCGCCTTGAAACGGGTGGGACCGGGATAATCCGACGCATTCAGCCGGACCTCTACCTGCTGCACCCGGAAGAGCACGCTGTCGGGCATGCGACGGTAGGCCTCCAGCTGGCGGGCGGCTTTGCCCTCCAGTTCCGGAGCATAGGCTTCGGCCAGGTCACGGGCCTCCTCGGTGGACAGCACCCGGTAGGCCGTGTCGGTTTCCAGGTTTAAAAAGGTGGCCGCCATGATGCCGTAGTCCATGAACTTGAGGCTCCGGCGCCCCAGCTTGACCCCTGTCACATAGGCCACGGCATCGGCCGTGCAGCGATCCATTTCCACGTACACGATGAGCTTCTTGATCTGGTCGCGGCGCGTAGGGTCATCCAGGCCGATGAGCCGGCATCCCAGCATGGCCATGCGCACCCCCACGACCTGCCCCGGGCACAGGTGTCCGTGGGCAGCGGCCGATCCGTTCAGCAGGGTGTCAAAATCTTGCATTTGTCTGCCTTATGTTATATTTAACATAACTACTTGGTGGTACCATAATTCGGTGTAAAAGTCTTGTAAAATTTTTCCTCTTTCTGATAAAAGGTCACTATGCCTTCTCTGGAGCTCAGATCGAATCAGTGGATCGTCGATGAACACGGCCGCATCATCATCGGCAGGGGCCGCCTGGAGATCCTGGAAAACATCGAAAAAACGGGATCCATCAACCAGACGGCCAAAGCGATGAAAATGTCCTACAAGGCTGTCTGGAGCAAGATAAAAGCCTCCGAAAAGCACCTGAACACCACCCTCGTGCATGCCGACCGGCAGAAAGGTTCCCACCTCTCGCGGGAGGGAAAGGAACTGGTGGCCAAGTTCAAACAGCTGCAGAAAAGATGCCGCCAGGCCGATGACCGCATTTTTGCAGACATCTTCGGCTGACACCCCGTCAGTCATCCCCTCCGGGTTGGCCGGAAGCCTTCTCGCCGATGGGCAGAAACACCTCGCCCAGGGTGTAAACCAGCAAGAAAACGGCCAGGACGCCGGCGATCACGAACAGTTCCATGGCGGCAGGCAGATAGGAGGGCAACCCTTCTTTGATGTTGGGAAAGACCTGTCCGGCGACCACGAACTCGTAGCGCACCACAAATGTGCCCACCAGCACCATCAGGGCGCCGGCCAGCACGCCGCCGAGGCGCTGTGCGGCCGCCGACACCAGCAGAACGATGACTGCGGCCACACTTAAAAGCCCGATCTCGAATCCCCAGAACGCCACTTTGAAGGGTCCCCTGAAGAGCAGCAGCACCGGTTCACGGCTCAGCGGCGCAGCCAGAGACATGCCCGTGCGCCAGGCGATCATCAGCAGG
>CAYUAQ010000007.1:0-43017 GCA_964442705.1 uncultured Desulfobacteraceae bacterium | reverse complement strand
CATCAGCAGGGCATAACCGCTGAAGATGGCCGACACCAGGAAATAGACCGGGTAGTAGGGACCGTACCACAGCTGGCGCGACTCGGTGTGGGCAAACACCGAGCCCAGCATGGAAAGTGCCGACGCCCCGGAGACGAACGCCAGTGCGGCGATGAGCCGGTGGAGCCGGGCATCGTGCAGCCGTTGGTCCAGGCGGGTGCCGCGAATCCTTTCGAGGGTCAAAAACTGCAGGAAGGCTCTTTTCCTGCCGTGGGACATGCCGGCTCTGGCGGCCAGGTCGTCGCGGGTCAGGATCCACAGCTCCACCACCACCACGGCCAGGTACACCGTGTAGAGCAGCCCCATCCAGGAGATGGCCGAGCGGAAGTTGGGTGAGATGGCGTTGTATATCGGCATTCTTTCGGGATGGCCGAGGTGCAGCACGATGCACAGCATGCCGAAGACGATGGAGATCAGCGACAGAAAGGCCATGCGGCGGCCCATCAGCTCGTAGCGCCGCATGCCGAACACCGACCCCAGGGCATTGATGATGCACAGCCCCGAACCGGCGGCCACCAGGAAAATATACGTGGCGATCATGGCGGCCCAAGGGATGCGGGCCGAAAACTCCAGGATCTCCATGCTGGTGATCAGCGAAGCCGTCAGGGCGTAGATCGCCAGCAGGATCAGGGCCGACAGGAAGGCCACCCAGATGGAAAAGCGCGGGGTGCGCGCCATGGTGTCGAGCAGGTCGGCCTTAAGACTCATCGTCGCGATCCTCCGTCAGCCGGGCGTAGCCGTACATGGCCCCTGCGATCACCGAGGCCGCCAGGATGCCTGAAGCCGTCACCCGGATCTTGTCCAGGTTCTGGTTGATCACTTTTCTGGGCGCCTGGATCAGGCCCAGATCCACCGGTACGGTGGGCAGGATGGTGATCAGACTCGTGCCACCGGCTTCGGCAAGACCCATGATGTAGCTGGGCCGCCGCAGCAGGTGCGCACGCCGGCGGGCCTCCTTGATGATCTCGTGACGGTAGTCGAAGTCCAACGCCCCCACCGGACAGGCGGCCACACAGGCCGGTTTCTTGTAGTTGAGCGGAATGCGGTCGTAACACAGCGTGCACTTGCGCGTCACCCGTTTTCCGAAATCGAACTGCGGAATTTTCCACGGGCAGGCCTGATAGCAGTAGCGGCAGCCGATGCACTTCTTTTCGTTGATCACCACGGGGCCGCGGGAAAGCTTGGTGATGGCCGTCACCGGGCACGCGCCGGCACAGGCCGGCTGGATGCAGTGCTGACAGGCCCAGTGCATATAGGTGCGGTGGGTGCGGTTGCGGGTGTCGGCCCGCAGATTGACCACCACCCAGTTCTGGGCGGAAAGGTGCGTCTGGCGATCGGTGACCAGTTCGTCCCGTTCCACGTGCAGGCCGTTCCAGCGCTTGCAGGCCGACATGCAGCGCTTGCAGCCGATGCAGCGCGTGGTGTCCACCAGCTTGGCGTAGCGCCGGCGGTCGGCAGGGTCCGCGGCTGCCGCGGCTTCCACCGCTACCGCCGCCGGAACGGCGCCCAGCGCCTTTAAAAACTGGCGTCTGTTCAGCTTGGCCAATGTCCTCACCTCTTGTGGACGGTAAAAGGCTTGGGCATGTCGTCCTTCTTGGCCGCCTCCAGAAAACCGGCCACGGCGTCCACGGCGGTCTTCCTGTGGTGGTGGCAGCTGTTACAGGCGTTGGGCTGCCTGTCCAGGCCGCCGGCCTTCAGGCTGGCCTCCGGGAACATGAAGCGGAAGGTGTGGCTGTGCGCGTCTCCGGCTTCCCCGATGGACGCCACGCGCGGCATGTGGCAGCGCACACAGCTGCCGAAGGTATGGATGCGGTGCACCGAGCGGTACTGCGGTGCGGTGTGGCAGCTCTTGCAGAGGCGGTCTTCGAACAGGCGCGTCTTGGAGCGAATGGAGGTCAGCAGATCGGAGGGGTCCACCGTAGCGCTCAGAGCCGTCTTGCTCTTGTGCACGCTGTGGCAGGTGACGCAGGTCACCCCCACCTTGGCGTGCTCACTCTGCTTCCAGTCCAGGTACTGCTGGTTGCTGTAGCGGGGCTCGCCGCTGGGCCAGAAGTACTTGGATTCATCGCCGTTGGTCGGTTCGACGGCCGTGAAATAGCGCTGCATGTTGGCCTCGCCCTTGTGGGTCTGGTAGGCCACCGGGTAGGCATACTTACCGCTCTTGTCCCTTCCCCGGGTGTGGCAGGAGCCACAGATCTGCGCCGCCTGGGCCGGGGTCAGACGGCCGGCCTGGATGATGGTGGTCATCTCGAATCCCGGCACCGCCTCTACGTGGTTGCTGCCCGGGCCGTGGCAGGCCTCGCAGCCGATGCCCATCTCCACGAAGGTCTTCTTTTCGGGATCCACCCCCGTGGTGTGGCAGCCCGCGCACTCGGTCCACCAGTCCCGTTTGGCCGCGTCATCGGGGTAGTAGGGCTTCCACCGGCCACTGGCGATGGTGTACTCGGCCGGCAACACCTCGATGTCATCCCCTGTCCTCTTCAGGTACATCTGTTTCCACTGGCTGCCCAGCGTGTAGGCCACCTCCTCTTCACCAAACTTCCTGACGTCGCTGGGGCTTTCAAAATCACCGATGATCGACAGCGGATCCTGTTTGATGTCGCGCATCATGCGCGAGTGCAGCGAGGTGCGCCAGTTCAGGTAGGTGCGTTCGTGGCACTTCTTGCAGGTGGCCGACCCCACGAACTGGGCGCCTAAACGGTCCTTGTACTTGCCCGCCAGCTGAATCGACTGCTCTTGACGGAGCTCCCTCTTGAGCATCACGCTGGTCACCACAACCACCAGCAGCGCCAGGGCAAATATCCCTGCAATGATCAACGGCACCGTTGCTTTGCTTTTCATTACCACGCTCTCCTCATGCACGAACAGGCGGGTCGGATATTTTCAGGATCGACCGATCCCCCGGCCGCCCTATCAGCCCTCCCATTCATCGTCGTCATCATCGTAGCTGTCATCATATTCGATGTCGTCGCTGGAGGTGGACACGTCTCTTTTTTGATCCCCCGGGGCAGGGCTGCTGACTTTGTCCGGCGGCGAAGCCTGCTCATCCGACCGGACCTGACGGCTGTCCGCCCCCGGGGACACCGCCGGCAACATGACGGCCGACAGCACAAACAGCCCGGAAACGAGAAGCGCCCCGATTTTCAACCATATTTGCAACCGGTTCTTCATGTGGAATTCATTTCGACGCCGCGCATCTCTTCATTTTCAAAGCGCATGAATCTCTCCGTCAGCGCAGCCATCTCACGGTAAAAATTCATCTCCGCCCCGGCCGAGACTTTGCGGCAGAAGGACGGAACCCACCGCAGCAGGTGATCCTGCAGAAATTTTTTCTCCATCGCCAGGCAGCGCCGGCCGCTGTCTTCATCTCCCTGTTCCCAGGCCTCGGCCTCCCGGGCGGTAACGAACTGCATGAACTCCAGTTCCACGCTGATGTGATCGGGCATGCCCCTGTATTCGCTGCGGTAGGAAAAGCCGGCGGCCTCCACAAACTTCTTGATCGCCACGGTGGCCTCCCCCCACAGACGTCCCGTGGTGCCGTCGGCGCCTTCACGCTGGACGGACTCGTGGGGGGAAATGTGCGGGCCCGGCCCCAGAAACAGGTGAGCGTATTCCACCGCCAGTTCTTCCAGCAGCCTGTCGGCCGGCTGCTGCAAGAAGGCGGCATCCAGGTTGAGACCCAGTTCCGACAGCGCCTCCAGGAAAGCGGGCGTTCTGGTCTTCTCCAGAAACGCTGCGGTCGGTTCCTGCCGGTAGACCGCGGCCAGCAGGCCGTAAACATTGCTCCGGTGCTGGGCCACGGTCTTCATCTCCTGCATTTCGGCCGGCGTCATGGGCATCTCCTAGACCTTGGTGACCGTGACCACGTTGTCCAGCATGGCCCACTGCCCGCTGATGGGGTCGGGCTTATTGGCCATGAGCCAGTTGGGGTGCACGCCATAGTCATCCCACCACTTCACCTTCAGATCCGGGTCGTTGTCACCGGCCAACGGCGCCTTATTCCCCGAGGCGTACCGACCGTACTGCCAATGTCCGAGATGATGGGAAATGGCAATGCTGCCGGGCACGATGGCCTCGGTGACATTGGCGGTGGTGGTGATCTCGGCAATGGCGGATTTGACCTTGATCTTGTCGCCGCTCTTGATGCCCCGGGGTTCGGCATCCACCGGGTTGATCATGGCCGGGTTGCGGTGGCAGATCTCGGTGAGCCACTTGCAGTTGGCCGAGCGCGAGTGGATGTGGACCGGCACCTTGTAGCTGGTCAGGATGAGGTCATCGGGGCCCATTTTTTCCAGGGCCGGGATGGGGCGATAGGTGGGCAGCGGCGACAGGTTCTTGATTTTCAGAAGCTCCGAATACAGCTCGAAATAGCCGGACTTGTTGACCTTGTCCGGCTTGAAGCCCGCGTAAACCTTGCCGTCGATCTCCTGCCCCACGTAGCCCTTGTATGCGCTCTTGGTGTGCAGGTAGCCTTTCTTCTTGGCTTCTTCTTCGCTCTTGACGTGCACCTTTTTCCAGTTCCAGTAAACGCCGGTGGCCTCGTCGAAGATGACACCGTCCTTCTTGAGAGCTTCCGGCTTGATCTCTTTTTTGTACATGTAGTACTTTGGCTTGGCATTGACATCGTGCCACACGCCGTGCTTCTTCATGTACTCGAACCCCCCGGCTTCCTTGACGCCCGGGGTCATCTCGCAGGTCAGCCGTACAAATTCCTCGGCTGTTTTGAACCCCAGCGGGAAACCCATGCGTTCGGCCAGCTCACAGACCACGTCTTTGAAGTCGCGGCACTCTCCCAGGGGCTTTACGAACGGCTGACGTATGTAGTACTCGGCAACCTGGTTCGGCGACACGTTGTCTTCCCAGTCCCACCACTCCAGATAGGAGGGGTTTGGCAGGATCAGGTCGGCCAGGGCCGCCGATTCATCGTAGTAAGCGTTCACACAGACGGTGTAGGGTATGAGCTTCTCATCCTTGAGAATGTCGATATTCTCCTGGGTTTCGCCGTGGGAGTACACCGGTGTGTAGCAGTACCACATGTATATCTCGGGCCGGCCGGCACGGCCGTCCTTGATCATCTTCAGAACCTGGTGGTTGGCGTGATGATTGGGATAGGGGATCTCGCCGGGAAAGCCGTCGAGGATCTTGAGCTTCTTGGCCTTGGGTTTTTTGGGCCCCTTGGGATACTTCCAGTGGGGGTGAACCGCACGGCAACGGCCGCCGGGGTTGTCGATGTTGCCGGTGATGGCGGCCAGCATCTGGATGGCGCGCTCGGCGTCCGCCCCGTCGTAATGGGCCACGGCGCCCCGGTAGCTGATCACACAGGTCGGTTTGGTCTTGCCGATATCCAGGGCAATGGACTTTATTTTGGCCGCCGGCACGCCGCTGATCTCTTCGGCCCACTCGGGTGTGAATTTATCCAGGTGCTTCTTCAGGGCGGCCACCTTTTCTTCGGTGGTGGCTTTGCGGTTTTCGGTGGCCTTGATGAACTTGAAAAAGTCCTGGTCGTAGAGCCCGGCATTCATGATCTCGCGGCACATGGCCAGCACCACGGCCCGGTCGGTGCCCGGCTTCAGGGGCAGCCACTCGGTGGAGCGCGCCGCCGTGTTGCCCAGCCGGGGATCGAAGGTGTACATCTTGACCCCGCGCTCCACCATGGCCGAAATCAACCGCTGGGAGGTGGGGATACTGTTGGTGTGGGCCTCCAGCACACTGCTGCCGAAATTGACCACCAGCTTGGTGTGGTCAAAATCCCAGTTGTCGTAGTGTTTGCCCCAGGTCAACTCCTGGCCCACCCACTTGCCGCCCTCACAGATGGAAGTATGGTTGCCGATGGTCTTGGTGCCGTATGCCGCCAGAAAAACGCTCTTGACGATTTTGGATGAAGAGGCCTTCATACGTCCGTAGTGAAACATGAATTTCTCCGGATGGCCTTCGTCCCGCAACTTCTTCAGCCGCCCGGCCAGCTCCGTCAAAGCCTCGTCCCAGCTGACGCGTTTCCACTTGCCTTCACCGCGCTTGCCGACCCGTTTCATGGGATACAACACCCGGTCCGGATCGTAGAGCTGGTTGATGCCCGCGGCCCCCTTGGCACAGATCTTCCCTTTGCCGCGGATGGAGCCGGGATGGCCCTCCAGTTTCACCAGCCGGCCGTCTTCCACGAATCCGATCATGGAGTCGCGCGTCACGCAGCTCCAGCAGGCCGAGGGGATCATCTTTCGTTCGCTACCGTTTTGGGGCGAAAAATCTTTGCCGCCTGCGGCCAGATCCACGCTTCCCGCCAGGGCGCTGGACCCCAGGGCTCTGCCGACGGCTATCACCGCGGCGCTGGCAACGCCGAGTTTGAAAAGATCACGACGTTTGATTTCCTTTTTCATGGTATTGGCTCCTTTCATGTTCTTTCTTTTACGCAATTTGATCCAGCCAGGCCTCGTTTTTTACGTATTTCTTTTTGGCTTCGGTCATTTGGGAAAGGACGCCCTCGGGATCGATGTAAAAAAGCATGGGGACGGTGTTCTCGGCCGGCAGCAGTGTGGTCTTGTCGCGGTTTTCCAGCAGTTTGAACTCCGCGACAAGCTTCGCGACCTCGCTCCGGGGATCGTTGAGATCGCCGAAAATGCGGGCCCTGCCGGGACATATATTGACACAGGCCGGCACCACGCCGTTGTCGATGCGGTGCTGGCAGAAAGTGCACTTGGCGATACCGTTCTTGGTGGAATCCTTTCCGGCCGTCAGCAGCTTGTCGAAATTTCTGGCCCCGTAAGGGCAGGCGTCAATACACTTGCCGCAACCGGTGCAGTATTTGTTCTCAAACAGAATAAGCCCGTCGGGGCGTTTGTAAGTCGCCCCCGTGCGGTAGCGAATGGTTTTGCCCTCGGGCGTTTTGAACTTCACCCGTTCCTTGGGATACTCGGGGCAGACCTTGACGCAGGGGGGAATCTTGTCTTCCTTGTTGCCCTCACAGTGGTTGCACAAACGGGGCAGGAAAAATCTCTTGCTGGTGGGAAATTTGCCTGCCACCTCTTCATACACCGCCGTCCGAAAAGCCCCCAGCGGTGTGTCATACTCGGCCTTGCAGGCCACCGTGCAGGCCCGGCATCCGGTACAGCGCCGCAGGTCGACGATAAAGACCCACCGGGGAGCCTTGGCCCGCGCTGCGGAAACCTGCACGGCACCGGCCAGGCTGGCCGCCGAAGTCACGGCCGCCGCCCCGGCCCCTTTGAGTACCTGCCGCCTCGACAAATTCAGTTCTCTGCTCATTGCTCGCTCCTTTGGCTGTTATAGTTATTGCTGGGCTTCTTCGACGAAATCCATCATGTCCTCAAACGAGGTAATGGCCGCGTCGATCAGCATGATGGAATACTTTTTGTTGTGAACCCCGTTGCCGAACTGGACGATGTTCAGGTTTTCCCGGCCCCGGGCCAGCAGTTCCCGGGCCTCGGCCAACTGCTCGGCCGAAAGCGCGGTTTCGGCTTCCTTGAGGGCTACCAGGGCTTCCTGCTCCACTTCTAGGCTCTCCTTCACCTCGGCGCTCAGTTCCTTTTTCCAGTCCGTGAGCATCTTCTCGTGGTCCTTGGTGTGACAGCGCACACAGGCTTGTGCGGAAGCCGTCAGGACACGCTGCCCCTTGTCGGTCGCCTTGAATTTCACGTGACAGCCGAAACAGTTGGTACGCGCCTTGTGCATGGGGTCCGGTGCCGCCAGCACGCCCTCGCGCTTCTTGCCCGTCGCCAGCATCAACTGGAAGCGGTGGGGCTGGGGATGGCACACGGTACAGCCCTGCGCCTTTTGAGGAAGGTGACCCTTTTCCGAAACCGGTGCATCGGCTGTTCCCGGCGGGTAGTGGCAGGCCACGCAGCCCACCTTGTTGTGCTTGTCTTTTTTCCACAGCTCGTAGTTTCGCTGAATGATCTCGGGATAGGTCAGGACGTGGCAGGAGCCGCAAAAAAACTGGGGCTGGGGAACCTTGAGGGGAGGGACTTGGTAGGGGGCGGCCGGGCCCTGTTGCGCGGCCGGCAGGGTCCCAAACCAGAGCAGAACGGTGAAAATGCAGACGGCAGGGACACCGAAACATTTTCGCGTCCCTGCCTGGCCAGCCAACGCTTTAATCAGCTTCATCCTTGTCTTCCCTCCAAATCGTCTTGAGCCAGAAAAAAAGCTCTTCGGAGTCCAGGGGCCGGTTCAAACAGACGAAGACATGCTGGCTGATGGCATCCCTCAATTCCGGATGGAATCGGCCCCTGGAAATCAGGAGCACCCGCGTCCCCGGGGACCTGTATCGCAGATCCCGGATCAGCCGGTTGTCGACCGAAACCGTGTCGATATCGATTAAAACAGCTGCCGCGTCGTTCGTGTCGACGCCCCCCGTAAAACTGGCCATGGAATACATCGGCCTTACCCGGTAGCGCCGGCTTTGGAGCAGCCTGCAAAGCTGGCGGCAGCGTTTCTGATCGGCATCCAGCACCACGATTTCTCTGTCCATGCGGCCATGGCTCCCTGGAAATATTACGGTGATGACCCTGTGTGAAGAGAGGCTGCCTCCGGCATGCCGGCGCTCATCGCAGGCGCACAGATGGCCGGCCGGCATCCTGGCAGGCAGGCAACCCTTTTGATTTAAACCGCTTTTCAGAGCTCTTCTAAAAGCAGGCGCAAGAAGATCCGAAAAAAATTACCCCTGCAAATGGCCACAGGACCACGGCTTTCCACGGCGACAGGGAACTTGATGTGACCGGCTGTTAAACACAAAAAGGCAATCAATATTGATATTAATTGTTGATACGGATAGTTACCTGTGTATGAAATCTGGACACAGGTGATTTGGAACAACACATGACCGGGTACGGTTAGGGCGTTCGCGGATGTTACGATCCTGGTGGGTGGGGACAGGGTGGCAAGTCAGTGCAGGGTGGGTTTTGCGATTTTATATTTTTTCAATTTGCCGTACAGGGTGCTGCGGCTGATGCCCAGGCGCAGGGCGGCCTGTTTCTTGTTCCACCGGCACTCCTCCAGAACCTCCCGGATCAGCGTGGCCTCACTGGCCACGATGGAACGGGGCGGTGCCTGCTGCGTTGCGGGCGTTTCCACCAGCGCCGGGGGCAGATCGGTTACATCGAGCTGCGCGCCCTTTGCCAGGACGACGGCATGTTCAACGCTGTTTTCCAGTTCACGCACGTTTCCCGGCCAGTGGTAGTCCAGGAGTACCCGCATGGCTTCCGAGGTGAACCCATGGACCGTCTTGTTCTGTTCGGCCGCATAGTGCTGCAGAAAATGACGGGCCAGCAGGGGAATATCATTGCGGCGCTCTCTGAGGGGCGGCATGTGAATGGGAATGACATTGAGGCGATAAAACAGATCTTCCCGGAATTTTCCCTTTTTGACCCCTTCCATCAGATCCTTGTTGGTGGCTGCCAGAATTCTGACATCGACCTTGACAGCCTCCTCTCCGCCGATGCGTTCGAATGTGCGGCTCTGGATGACCCGCAACAGTCGGATCTGGGCGGAAGGAGAGATTTCGCCGATCTCGTCCAGAAAAACCGTCCCTCGGTGGGCCTGTTCAAACCGGCCGATTTTTCGGCGCATGGCACCGGTGAAAGCCCCCTTTTCATGACCGAACAGTTCGCTTTCCAGCAGCGTGCTGGGATAAGCCGGGCAGTTGATCACCACGAAGGGCTGCTCACGCCGCAAACTCAGGTGGTGAATGGCCTCGGCCACCAGCGCCTTCGTGGTGATTTTCTCCTCCTTTTCCGGCTTTGCCGGCCACATCGCCGCGGGGCAACGCGACCCTTGACAATTGCCCGGATGCGTTTCATCTTGAGGTCCGGAGGGGAAAACGCCGATGCAGTCCAGAAACGTGCACATCTGGCGCACCGCCATGTGGCAGGTGCCCGCCATCCTGCTGATCGCCACTGTGGTGGCGGTGGCCGTAAACCAGCTGCGGCCCGACGAACGCCTGCCGCTGCTGGCAACCCATCGGCCGGCGGCAACGGCGCAGACACCAGATGAAGAAGAGCGAATTTCGCTGCAGCAGGCACGACAGCTGTTCGCGCAGGACGGCGCCATTTTCCTCGACGCCCGTCCCCGCGACGATTATCTGCGGGGCCACATCCGCGGCGCCCTCAGCCTGCCCTGGATGGAGGTTGATGAACGCATTGCGGACATCGCAGACCGGCTGAGCGCAGACAAAATCATCATCACCTACTGCGACGGTGAACGCTGCACCCTCAGCCACCACCTGGCCCGCTACCTGAAGGACATGGGCTTTGGCCGGGTGCGGGTGCTCACAAACGGCTGGAGCCTGTGGCGGCAGAACGGCCTGCCCGTTGAAAATGGTATTACGACGACCCCAAAGTAAAGCAGGGGGGCCCACCGCGGCCCCCGATGCTGCCGGCCGAGGGTCTCCTGTGCCGGCAACAGCCGAAACACGCGCCCCCCGCTCTTGGCGATTGTCTCGACTGTGCTACCATGGCGTTCGCTTCATGCTGGGGGCGGTCTTCGTCTACGCCAGCATCGACAAGATCATCCATCCAGGAGCATTCGCCGAGGCCATCGCCAACTACCAGATCCTGCCGGCCGCTCTGGTAAACCCGGCAGCCGTGGTGCTGCCCTGGCTGGAATTCATTATCGGCAGCCTGATGGTGTGCGGCATCTGGATGCCGGGGACCGTTGTTCTGGCTGCTGCGCTGTTGACCATCTTCGAGGGCGCCTTCATCTTCAACATCGCCCGCGGGCTGAATGTTTACTGCGGCTGCTTTGCCGCCGCCGGTGAGGTGCTGCACAGCAACGCCTGGTACCTGGCCCGCGATTCCCTCTTTCTGGCAGCAGCCCTCTACCTGCTGATCGCGGTTTTCCGCGTTCGGCCGCGGGAAAACGGGCACCATGACCTTGACGAAAACCCGCTCGGATCTGAGGGCCCACAGAATCCATCATCCGCTGGGTGAAAAGCTGGCAACCTCCTGCAACCGGCTGCGAAAAAGCGTTCTTATCGCCGCGGCATCGCATCAGGGTCCGACCGAACCCGAGGAGTAGCCTCAGGTGGGGCCGCAGTCGGAAACCGTCGGTAGGATATCCGTGACCGATGACGGCGATTGCGGGGATACGGCGGGAGGCTGCCGCACTTTTGCGAAACGCACCGCCATCAGCCTGTATAGCGGTTTTATCGATATGAGCAGCACCGCGGCGGCGCCGGCCCACTGCCCCCACGCCGGCAGGAGCTCGGCGGCCTGCCCTGCCACGGCCTGGGCCGATATGCCCCAGTGGGCGTAGATCTGATCGACCAGCAGCCCGAAAACCACGCTGCAAACCGCTATGGACGTCAGATAGATGGCGGTGGCCCGTTTACCCAGAGTGCCGAAAAGCACGGTCAGCGATGCCATGTTGGTGGCCGGGCCGGCCAGCAGAAACACCAGGGCCGCACCCGGGCTGACACCTTTCAAAATCAGGGCCGCCGCAATGGGCGTCGAGGAACTGGCGCAGATGTAGAAAGGGATCCCCACGGCCAGCATCAGCAGCATGGCCGGCAGGCCGGAACCGAGGTACCTGCCGAGGAAATCCGCCGGAATCACAATGGTGATGACACCCGCCAGCAGCAGCCCCACGAAAAACCACGCGGCGATGTCGGCCCACAGGTCCCCGAAAGCATAGGCCAGGCCGGCCCTGATCTTGCCGGCAAAGCTGTGGTGCCGTCGGTGCTCTTCCGGGGGGCAGTCGATGCCATCACAGCACCCGTCCACCGGACAGCTGCGATCGGGCGGCACCGTCCGGCCCCCGGACTTGAAGGACACGAGGTTCTCGGTGATGCCGGCCACCGAGGCGGTGATGAAGGCCACCAGTGGCCGGGCCACAGTCATGATGGGGTCCAGCAGTGCATAGGTGATGGAAATGGAATCCACACCCGACTCGGGAGTGGAGATCAGGAAAGCCGTAGTGGCGCCGTTGGTGGCGCCCTGTTTGCGCAGCGACACGGCTGCGGGCAGCGTGCCGCACGATCACAACGGGATGGGAATGCCCAGGATGGCGGCCTTGAATACGGATGCAAAGCGGCCCCGGCCCAGGTGGCGGGCCACCGACTGGGGGTTCAGGAAAACCCGCAGCAGGCCGCTGACCAGCAGGCCGAACAGGACATACACGGATGCCTCCAGCAGCAGCTGCCAGGAGGCGTTCAACACAGCGACGATGGTATTCATGGGATCTCCACTTGCCGTATGTTTACAGGCGCCGCACCGGCCTGACCACCGCCGCCCGTGCGGCCCGGCAGCCCGACCGGCAGGTGAACGGCGCCCCTGGGGTAACGGGGGATTCGGGAAGCGCGCTGCATGCGGCGCTATTCCGCCATGTGTGCCAGGCTGACTTCCAGCAGCGTTTCGACGTGGTGATCATCCAGGGAATAATAGACGATCTGCCCATCCCGGCGGCTCTTGACCAGCGCCAGATCCTTCAGCCGCCGCATCTGGTGGGAAACCGCCGACTCGCTCAGGCCGGTGAAGGCGGCCAAATCGCAAACGCACATCTCAACGTTTCGCAGGGCGATCATCATCTTCAGTCGACTGGGGTCCCCCAGGGCCTTGAAGACGCGCGACAGTCCCTCCAGCGCGCGCGGCGGCACCTGTGAACGCCGGGCCTGCTCCACCTTGTCCAGATGGATCACCCGTACCCGGCACCCTTCCTCGTCGATAAACCCGGCTCTGGCAGCTGTCATGCCCCGCCCTCTCTATTATATATGAACATATATTCAAACTTCTGGAAATATAAACCACCCCCGCCTCTTCGTCAACCCCCCTGTGCACTTTCGGCTCATGGCTGTCGCCCGGAACGCTCCCCTTCCTGTTCCGTCTGCCGGCATTTGGGGCCGCCGGGCAGCGCCTCGCCCCCGGGGCGCTCAGCGCGCCTCCAGGATAATGCGGTAGATGTCGTGGGGATCGGCCTGGTTGCGGCCGGCGATTTCCCTCAGACTCAGGTCGCCGTCGGCCTTGATACCGGCTGCCGCCAGGGCTTGCTGAACCGTTTTCAGGTCACGGCCGTATGTCCGGCAGAGGTTGGCAAGGGGTTGCCTGCCGATACCCGCCGGCGGATCCGCCGGCATACCGTCAGCCTTTGCGGCCACCTCTTTCACGCCCCCGGCTTTCATGATTTTAAAAACCTGCTGGGGTGTCATGCGGTTGGCGGCGGCGATGTCTCTCAGGGTCTCATCAGGCCCCTGGCAGCGAATGCCCCGGGCCTGCAATGCCGCCATGCTCTTTTCCAGGTTCAACCCGGTACGGGCCGCCAGGGATTTCAGGCTGGACAGTTCGGCGTGGCCGTATGGCGGCGCTCCGTATTTGGCCTCGGCCGAGGCCTTGAGGGTCTCGTTAAAGGTCAGTACCCAGCTGAAAGGCGGCACGTGAAAAAGCGTCCCGACCGTGAAAACAGCGGTCAGCAGCAGCGCCACGTTAAACTCGGGCGTAAATATTTTTACCTGTCTGGCCCTGTTCTTGAGATAGTTGAGAATGGGTTTCCAGTTGTAGTAAACATGCAGGAAAATGGCCAGCAGAAAGAGCAGCCCCAGATTGATGTGAATGTCACCCCACTGGGTTTTGGTCAACCCCCACAGACGCCAGTCGGCCCAGTAGGCCACCCGCCCCTGGGGCACGATGTAAAGCACCACACTGGTGACCACCAGGAGGCAGAAAGAGACCAGGGCGGTCAGGGAAGTAATCTTGCGAACCTTCATTGGAAAATTTCCTATCTTGTTATCGGTACATGCTGTCCGGCCACACGGCGACCGTTGCGTTGCGATTTTTCTTTTATCAAAACCCGTGCCAACACGCAGTTGCTTTAAAGTCACGGCGTGAGCCCATATGATAAAGCAGAAACGTCGACAATCAATGTCCTGGCGGCGACAATAGTGTCGCGCATTTCCATAAGGGACCGGCCTGCGAAAGGGGCGGAGCCTGCGATGTATAGGGGGTGGATGTTATTAGGAGAACAGTGCGCCGCAGAATCACCGCTTCCTAGGAACCCTTAAAACGGAGGGAAACCATTCCGGTCCGGGGAGCATCAGTCCCGAGGCGATTCCCCGCGGCCGCGGGGCGGCTGGAACCAGTGGGTGGTCTTCAGGCATATCTTCACCAGCATGAGCATCACCGGCACCTCGATCAAAACGCCCACCACGGTGGCCAGGGCCGCCCCCGACGACAGGCCGAAGAGCATGGTGGCCGTGGCGATGGCCACTTCGAAGTGGTTCGAGGCGCCGATCATGGCGGCCGGTGCGGCATCGGTGTACCGGAGCCTGAGCAGCCGCGCCAGCCCATAGCCCAGCCAGAAAATGACCACGGTCTGGATGAAGAGCGGCACTGCGATCCACACGATGGTCAGCGGGTTGGCGGCGATGACTTCCCCCTTGAACGAAAACAGCAGCACCAGGGTGGCCAGCAGGGCGATAATCGTGATGGAGGTGAGCACATTCAAAAACTTTTCCCTGAACCAGCGCTCACCTCTCGCGGCGATGATCCACCGCCGCGAGAGGTAGCCGGCCACCAGGGGCAGGGCCACGTAAATGCCGATGGACAGCAGCAGGGCCTGCCAGGGCACCGGCAGGCGCCCCACGCCCAGCAGGAAGCCTCCCAGCACACCGTAGAGCACCAGCATGGCGAGCGAGTTGATGGCCACCATCACCAGGGTCAGCCCGTCGTTGCCCCGCGCCAGGTACCCCCACACCAGCACCATGGCCGTGCAGGGCGCAATGCCCAGCAGGATGCACCCGGCCAGGTAGCTGCGCCACAGCGGCACCTGCAGCATTTTGACGCCGTCGGCCATCACCACGGTGCCGCACGATGCCGGCGATGATGCACAACACCACCCACAGCGAGAGAAAGCGTTCGAAGACGCTGGCCATTTTGCGCTCGGCGTTTGAAGCGGCATCGGAATTCATAAGCGTATTGTTTCCTGCAGATGGATGGTGAAAATTTCGGCAGAAAAATTCGCGGCACCGAAGCGCCAGAAAAAAAACCTGCCGCATCTTATTCACATTTCGGCATTTAACGAAACAACGTTGTAGATAAATCACCAGAAACACTTTGTCAACCCATTGCCCATGCGGGTAAAGAGCAATCGCAAGTAGCTGTCGGCATGCATACTGCAAATGCCCTTCGTATCTGGGTTCATCCGTGCGTGAGGGGCGGGCAGGCTTCGGCTGCGCGCAGTTGGAGAACCGGCGGGAAAAAGATGCGCAGGCCGGCGGCGCGTCAAGAAAGGCGAACTGTCTGAGCGCAGCGAGTTTTCGCCTTTTAGCGCCGACGGCCGGAGCATCCCCGCCGGGGCTTACGAAGCGCAGATGAAGCCTGTCCGCCCCGGTGGCTCAAGCTACTGGTGTGGCGCTCCCCATCAAAGAGGTAGGCTACTTGCGATTGCCCTGCATGCGGGGATTGACGCTGCTGTTTTTAGATGATAGCTTTTTATCACGAGTTGCAGGAGGAAGGCCTAATGCTGTCTTTCATTTCCATTACCAAGGCGCTGTCCGATGAAAACCGCCTGCGGGCACTGATGGCCCTGATGGGGCGGGAGCTGTGCGTCTGCCAGATCACCGAACTGCTGCAGCTGGCGCCCTCGACGGTTTCCAAGCACATGTCCATCCTGCGCCAGGCGCGGCTGGTCAACGGGCGCAAAAAGGGCCGCTGGGTGTACTACCGTCTGGCAACGGACAGCCGTGCCGAAGAAATTCGACAGGCCCTTTCCTGGGTCCGGGTATCCCTGAGCGGCACGGACCGCATCAGAAGAGATGCGCAGCGTCTGGAGGAGATCCTGAAAATTCCGCGTGAGAAACTCTGTGGATCCAAAGGCGCCCGTCAAGTCGCCTGAGAGGCGGACCGCAGAACCGTCAAATCGTCGCCCGCCCCGTTCCGCTCTTCATAAACCCAATGTATAAAATACGCTTGTGCCAGCCCACCGGTGATAAGCATGACTCCCCACTTCCGATCAAACAGTGGACCGGCCGGTAACATTTGCGCGGCTGGTCCACCAATATTGGCACAAAACATCGGTATTGAATTAGGATAAATTGAAGATCCATTATGAAATTGTCCGTCGCTGGACTTTGTTTTGCTTCAATGCCGGTTGATGGGCTGTGGTCCGGGATCGCCGACAAAAGGCAGCACCAGCAGCCACGGCAGACTCAAGCGTTTAGGGTCGCGAAACTGGGCCAGTCCGATGGTCATCCCCTCATGGCCCCTGGACGGCTGGCTTCGATAGGTGCCGAACAGGCGATCCCACCACGACAGGTTGAAGCCGAAATTGGAGTTGGTCTCGCGGATGATGACGGAGTGGTGCACGCGGTGCATGTCGGGGGTGACCACCAGCAGCCGCAGCAGGGAGTCCAGACCCCTGGGGATCTTAATATTGCCGTGGTTGAACAGGGCCATGCCGTTTAAAAGAACCTCGAAAACGACAACGGCCCCGGGCGGCGGGCCCAGGGCGGCCACCACGGACAGCTTGATGACCATGGACAGAACCGCCTCTAGGGGATGAAAACGCAGGCCGGTGGTCAGATCGTAGTCGAGATCCGCGTGGTGCACCATGTGCAGACGCCACAGCAGCGGGACGGCATGGAACATGACGTGCTGCAGGTAGATGGCCAGGTCCAGTAGGGCGACGCCCACGGCGAACTCGAGAGCGTAGGGCAAATCTGCGCTGTTCAGCAGCCCCCACCCCTGCTGCCGGGCCTTGACAGCCAGGGCCACGGCCAGCGCCGGGAACAGCAGGCGCACCAGCACGGGGTTGATCAGCATGATCCCCAGGTTGCTCGTCCAGCGCGACGTTCTGGACGTGGACAGCGAACGGCGTGCCGCCAGGCGCTCCCACACGGCGATGATGATGAAGATGGCCGCGAAACAGGCCATGCGGACAACGGCTTCGTTTTTCACCAGAAAGGTTTTCCCTTACGAGATCTTCTGTTCGCGGATTCCGGAGTACACGGCTTTGCAGATGCCCGACACCCCGCCCTTGAGCCCTTCGGGATTTTTGAAACCTTCAGACCCCTTGAGGCTCTCCAGATACCGATGGGCATCCACGGATGCGGCCGCCGCCTGGCGTGCATCGGTGTGCGCCTTTATTTTAAAAAGCCACCCCTCGCCATAGGGATCCCGGCCCACAACTTCAGGATTCTGCCGCAGCGGCGCATTAAAGAAAATAATTCCCGAGACGGGGGCCTCGATGTAGTGAATCTTTCCGGTGATGGCGAAGATGACGGCTTCGTCCTGTTCGGCAGGCTGACCATCCTCGCAAAGCCAGTCCAGCTCGTCGAGGCCGCCGGCCAGCACCAGAAACGGCTCCGTCAGCCCGAAGAAGATCTCCTGTCCTTCCGGTTTGGCCCACAGTCCCTTTTTGGCATAATAACGGCGGTCTTCGGGGATGTTAACACCCCGGCCCAAAAACTTTTCAACAAACGGCATGACACCTCCTCGTTTCCGCGGCAATTTATCAGCGTTTCAGCAGCCGGTCCAGCATGCCTTTCTTTTCGGGTTCGGGCTGCGCCAAGCCCAGGTGCCGGCAGATGACCGACTCCAGTTTTTCCTGGGACACGTCCTCGCCTTCCACCACGATTTCGTCGGCCACCATGACGGCCGGCGCCACCGGCAGGTCCAGCTCGAAATACGCGTCGGTCAGGTATTCCGCCTTGGGCCTGGCAGTGGTTTCGATCTCGATGTCGTATTTTGCTCCCAGCACGGGGATCATTTTCTTGAAGTGCTTTCAGGGCTTGCCGTTGGGTTCGTTGAAAAAGAATCGCACTTTCAGCATACGGCTCTCCTTTCGAATATGGCTTCTGTTGACAGTTTATGAACCGGGCGCAGCCGCGACCTGGCCCATGCGAATCAGAAAAGGCCCCGGCGGCAGGAAGTCCACCAGGCGCAGATCCCGCCGCTCATGGCCCGTCGGGTCTATGAAAACAACCGTGGGAACGCCCCTGACGTCAAACTGCTTCAGCAGTCGGGCGTGCAGGGGGTTGCCCTTGCGCGTCAGGTCCACCTTGATGAAAACGAAGGCATTCTCTGAACGCTTGACGACGTCCGGGTGGCGAAAGGTGATTTCGTCCAGCTCCCGGCAGGGCGCACACCATACGGCCGAAAAATCGATGACGACCGGCTTCTTTTCGGCCGCTGCCTTTTGGAGCAGCCGATCCGAGTAAGGGTGCCAGGAAACGCCGGGGCCGGCAAGGACCAGCGCGCCGATGAGCACCGTGGCCGTCACCAGCCCCGCCACACCGGCGGCTGCCTTCATCCAGGCAAAAGCCCTGAACCCGGCCCGGGTGCGGTCGATCCAGCCCAGGTGCAGTCCGGCTCCTGCGGCCACGGCGGCGAGGATAATATCGCCCACGGCTTTGGACAGCACCGGCCGGATGAAATAGGCGGCCATGCCGACCAGCACCCACCCCATGAGCTTGCGCACCCAGATCATCCACTCGCCGCTGCGCGGCAGCTTGTCGAGTCTTCCGGAGAACAGGGCCAGCAGGAACAGGGGCAGCCCCAGGCCCAGGCTGAGGGTGAAAAACACCAGAAATCCCAGAAAGGGGTTGCCCATGCCGGCCACCCAGGTGAGCAGCCCCAGCACGAAGGGGCCGATGCAGGGCGCCGCCACCACCCCCAGGGTGATGCCCATGAAAACGCTGCCGAAATAACCGCCGTAGGACCTGGCCGCCGCCTGGGTGAGTCCCTGGGGCATCCTGAGTTCCCAGAAGCCGAACATGCTGCTGGCCAGAACCAGCAGGATAATCGCCACCGCCGCCAGCACCAGCGGGTTCTGCAGCAGGGCCCCCATGAGTCCGCCGGTGAGGGCGGCGGCCACCCCCAGGCTGGAGTTGGTCAGGGCCAGCCCGCCCACGTAACACAGGCCGTGGGCAAAGGTCTGCCCTTTGCCCTGGGAGCTGCGGCCGCCGAAGTAGGACACGGTGATGGGAATCAGGGGATAGACGCAGGGGGTCAGGTTCAGGGCCATGCCCCCCAGAAAAATGCCCAGCAGCGTCCACACCATCGACCAGCCTGCCAAGGGGCCGTAGTTTGTCGGAGGCCCTTGGGTGGGCAGGGGGTGATACGCGGATTGTTCCACCGGCAAGCCCCTGGCCTTCCAGTCCGGGTACCCCCTGGGTTCGCGGTAGACGTTTTCGTAGCCAAGCTTCACGGCCACCCGGGCCGCCGAGTCGCTGCGGACTCATGTCAGGCCCGCTCAGTAAAAGATGACGGTCCGGCTCCTGTCCGGTCCCAGAAACTCGGCCAGCGCCCCTTTCTTGCGCCAGCGCGCCCACCAGGTAGGTTCCATGGGGAAATTCACCGCCCCCTGGATGTGGCCCGCGCGGTACTCCCATTCCTGGCGGGTGTCGACGATGAGTATGTCGTCGAATTTTTTCTGATACAGGTCCCACAACTGTTCCGTGTCAATCAGGCCGTACCCGCCCTTTTGGGCCTCGGCCATGACGTCCTCGTGGGTCGCCTTCTTCACCACCACGGGACGGTTCTGAAACCACAGGACCGCAATGGTGATCCCCACGGCGATGACGGCCATGATGATGGAACCGGTTCTGCGCATTTAAAGCTTGCCTTCGGTCTTGAGTTTGGTGATCAAAAAAGCGGCCCCGGCGTATGAAACGCCCAGCTTTTCCCCCAGGGCCTCGGGATCCAGGGCCTTTTCCCGGGCGGCAATGGCGATGACCTCCTGTTCGAGCTCTTCCAGCCAGTCCTCAAACAGCACCAGCACGTCCGGGTCTGCCACGGATTGCAACTGTTCGGATTGGGCCACCTTGTTCACCAGGCTCTGACACATGTCCTTTGGATCGACACCTTCGTCCATGCAGGTGGCCAGTCAGAGGTGCACCAGGCCCGGCAGGCTCTCGTCGTCGGCGTCGCCGATCAGGGCGGTGATAAAATCCATGCGCACCTTTTCGCTGACGTGGGCAAACAGCGCTTTCACCGCCTCGGCGATCTCTGCCATGGCCTTTTCAGGATCCATCGTTTCAACGAGTTTCTTGACGTTTCCCATGAACTGGTGGGCCTCCTCTATGGATGATTTTGCAAAAAGTCAGAATTTTTCGCTTCCGCACGCCGTTATGGGTGTTGTCGGGCGTTTCGCTGGACCTTAAAAACTCTTTCGGTTGCTCAGCAGGTCGGCGGCCAGCCAAGACAGCTGTTCCAGGATATCGACAATGCGGGCATCCGCCAATTCATAGTAGATAAAGGGGCCCCTGCGCTCGACCTGCACCAGCAGCGACCGCTTGAGCTCCTTCAGGTGGTGGGACACCAGGGGCTGGGAGAGGTTCACCGCTTCGACGATGCGGGAAACCGACTTCTGGCCGTCCCGGACGCACAGCAGAATGCGCAGGCGGTTTTCATCCGCCAGGCTCCTGGCCAGAAAAGCCAGGGCACCGAGGTCCTGAAACACCGCTTTTCTGTTTCTCTTTGTCAATGCAGCCCCCGACATGCCGACCCGCAGAGACCGGAAAAATCGATATCCAGCCGGGCAGCAATATAATATATAAATATACGTTTATATTCCGGCCTGCAAAATGTCAATGGAAAAATTTCCCTGCTCGCGATTGCCCCGGACGCCACGGCCGGCTCTATTGACAATTTCGCGGATCGCCTTATGTTGGATTATGAGCATATGCACATAATATTCACCCGCGGCGCTTTTCCGTGAAAGGGAAACATTCTCATGTATCGTTATATTTTCGGGCCCGTGCCCTCACGGCGCCTGGGCATGTCGCTGGGAATCGATCTGGTCCCCCACAAGGTCTGCACGTTGAACTGTGTGTATTGCGAGTGTGGCCGCACAACCGACCTGACCCTTGAAAGGAAAGAATACGTCCCCTACGGCGAGGTCACCCGCGAAATCGCCCATTACCTGAGCCATAATCCCCGGCCCGACTACATCACTTTTTCCGGATCGGGAGAACCGACCCTCAACGCCCGCATCGGAGATGTCCTGCATTTTATCAAACGCCGGAGCAGGGACATCCCGGTGGCCGTTCTCACCAACGGGACCCTGCTTTTCGACCGAAACGTTCGCCGCGAATTGCTGGAAGCCGATGTGGTGCTGCCTTCCCTGGATGCCGCCACCGAAGCGGCCTTTCGAAAAGTCAACCGGCCGTTTCACACCCTGAATATTTCCGAATACATACAGGGCCTGGTGGATTTCAGAAGGGCGTACGGCGGCAAGCTGTGGCTGGAGGTTCTGATCATCCCCGGGATAAACGACACGCGGGAAAATATCGCCGCGCTCGGCGATGCCTTCTCGAGGATCCAGCCCCAGGCAGTCCAACTCAACACCCTGGACCGCCCCGGGACGCTCGCAAACCTGAGAGCCGCCACCCGTGAAGAATTGCAGGCCATCGCCGATTCCTGGAATTTTCCTGCGGTGAGCATCATTGCCGCAGCCGCGGAACGAAAAAAAGCGGTGGCTTACCGCGACGATACCGAATCCGCCATTCTGGAAACCATCAAACGCCGCCCCTGCACCCTGGAAGATCTCCATAAAATTCTCGGGCTCCACATCAACGAAATCAACAAGTATCTCGATGTGCTGGAAAATGACGGCAGGGTCACCACCTGGCAGGAAGACAGGGGCCTGTTTTATAAAACGGGATAAGGCCAAGGTCCGGAATCCGTGAAGAACACGCCTCTGACATTATCGGTGTATCGGCAAGCATCGTGCTGAGCTACCGCTTCGTGGCCAAACTGGACTGCAGACCGCGGCAGGAGAAAACCTGAAAGAGCTCAACACGTGTTTAGAAGCACATCGTGATCTCAGCACTGTCTATCTGCGACCTTGACCACCACCAGCGTCAGGTCGTCCTCCTGAGGGCCCTCGCCACGAAAGGCCGTGGCCGCCTCAAACATGGCATCCACGATTTCGGTCGATGATCGCTGAGCGGTGCGGCGAATGACGGCCTGCATGCGTTCACGCCCAAAATAAGCACCTGCCGGGTCCCGCGTTTCGGAAATGCCGTCCGTTCCTATGACCAGAATCTGTCCGGGCCCGAACTCGCAGAACGACTCCTCGAAGGAAGCGTCAACCTGTATGCCCAGGGGCAGCCCCCTACCCTTGAGAACCTGCATGACGTCACGGACGGGGTCGTAGAGCAGTGCGGGTTCGTGACCGGCCCGCACCCACTGCAATTGACCGGCAGCGCTGTTGATGCGGGCTAGAAAGAGTGTCATGAACTGGCCGCTTCTGCCCACGTCACGGGCGAAGTGCCGGTTGATATCCGCCGCGATCAGGGCCAGGGATTCCGCCGAGTCCGCCCGCACCCGCAGCGCCGAGCGCACCGTGGCCATGAGGATGGCCGCCGGGATGCCGTGCCCGGAGACATCCCCCACCACCACGCACAGCTGATCCGGCCGGATGTCTCCCTCGCATAAAAAGTCGAACAGGTCGCCGCCGGTTTCGTCGGAATACAGGATCTTGCCGGCGATATCCAGCCCCGGGACGCTGGGCGGTTTTTCCGGCAGGAGAATCTGCTGGATTTCACGGGCAATCTCCAGGTCCCGCCGCATCTGGGCATGGGCTTTGAGCTGCGGTCCCACCTGGTTGAAAACCCGGGCCATGTCCCCGAATTCATCCCGGGAGCGGATATCCACTCCGGCATCGAAATCACCCTGGGCCAGCCTGCGGCTGGCCACCACCAGGGCCTCCAGCGGTTTGGTGACGGTGCGTGAAAACCGCAATGCCAGCAGGAACGTCAGAATGATCATCACCACCAGAAAAACGAAGGTGAAAAACTCCACCCGGCGAACGCGCACCGTGATGGAATCAATCACCTTGCTGCTGGAACCCAGCACCTTCTTGTGCGGCACAATGAACACGAAATCCGACCCCTGACCCGGCAGAGGGCCATAGGCCCAGAAGCAGGGAGCCCCCGCGTAAGGCAGAATCCTCACGCGGGTGGCGCGAATGGCCATATCCTGCAGCACCGAACGGTACCCCTCGGCGTCTGATGATGCCAGCCAGCGAGTCCCTCCCGTCGGCGTCACCTCCCGCCATTGACCGTCCGGGAGGAATCGCCTTGCGACCAGCACCCTGGCCCCGACCCGGCCGTTTGAGGGGTCATTTTCCAGTGTCGCCAGCATGGTCACTGTTCCCCTGGGAACTTCCGCAACGGCCGACACCATGTCGACCATGACGTCCAGGGGAACGACCAGGCTGGTGACGCCGACAATTTCATGGTCCGGCCCCCTGAGCGGGATGCTGATGGCCATCACCCATCGGCCGGTGGCCGTATCGCGGTATGGCATTGTCCAGTAAGAGAGCTTTTCCCTGAATGCGGATCGATACCAGGCCTGTTTTCGGGGATCGTAACCGGATGCAGCGGGGCGGTAACAGGGATAGACGGCGCACAGGCCGCTTTGCAGCGCCGCAAACTGCCACAGGACGATTCCCCCCAGTTGCCGGGATATGGCCTCATAGACCGGGCCCACCGACTGCAGGCGCCTTTTTCCCTCGGCTGCACGAAACGGCGAGACGCCTGGGGCGGTGATGAAACACTGGCCGGAAAAGTCCGTGGGCGTCTTCCCGTTTCCAACCAGTGCCGGGGCCTGGAGACCGGAGGCCGTTGTCGAATCGGGCGGCTGCCCCTCTGGAGCCGGCGCCGACAGGCTGCGCTCCACCTCGAAGGCCTGGGAGAAAAGCGCCATTTCCAACTGGTCGCGCACACTCTCCAGGGTGCGGGTGTACTCATTGACGACCATGTGCAGGCGGTTTACGGCTTCCTGCCGGTGGGCCTCGCGCACCTTTTCCTTCAGGGCATCGGCCATGAGGTGCACGTTGTGGATGCCGAAGCTTCTCAGGCCGATAACCGGAATGATGGAAATCAGCAGGAAAAGAATCAGCAGTTTCCAGCGATATTTCATGGTCGGTTTTCCTTCACAAACGGACCTGCAGGCCGGCACCCTCCGGCTCAAACGACGGTCGCCTGGCATATCATACTGACCGGGCCGAACCGCCCCGTCACCTGACACCTGATACCTGACAGCTGACAGCCCACAGTGCATCAGGATTACTGAGAAAAAAGCAAAAAGTATACCAAGGCATCCAGCGGGCCCATCACTCAAGAGGTCTCTGTCTGCCCGGCGCGGATACCGTATCGTTTGATCCAGTGCCACACGGTCACCCGCGAGACCCCCAGCAGACGGGCCGCTTCGGCCCGGTTGCCGCCGGTTCTCTTCAGCGCTTCCAGCAGGTGGTGCTTTTTCATGTCTTCATGCCGCAGCGGCGGTTTTAAAAGATCACCTCCCGTAAAACTGGTTGGATTCAGTATGATTTCGGGTAGATGCTCCGGAAGGACTTCCGGTTCCAGGCAGCGGACGGCGGCATATTCGAAGGCGCTTTTCAGTTCCCGCACATTACCGGGCCAGGGGTAGGACATCAGTGCGTCCAGGGCCTTGCGGCTGATCCCGAAAATGGGCTTGTCATTTTTCAGGCAGATCCTGCGCAGAAACGAATCCGCCAGCAGGGGAATATCTTCCCGCCGTTCGCGCAGAGGCGGTATATGGATGGGAATCACATTGATGCGGAAGTAGAAATCCTCCCTGAGCGTCCCACCCTCGACCAGTTCCTCCAGGTGCTTGTTGGTAGCTGAAAGAATACGCACATCCACCGGGATGGGCTTACTGTCACCGACCCGCTCGATAACCTTCTCTTCCAGCACCCGCAGCAGCTTTACCTGGGTGGACGGCGGCAGGTCTCCGATCTCGTCCAGGAAAATATCCCCGCCCGCGGCCGCCTCGAAGCGCCCCTTGCGGTTGCGGTACGCACCGGTGAAGGCCCCCCTGACGTGTCCGAAGAGTTCGCTTTCCAGCAGGGGCTCGCTCAAAGCGGCGCAGTTGACCTTGATAAAAGGCCCCTTTTGCCGCCGCCCGCAGAGATGCACCGCCTCGGCGGCCAGTTCTTTGCCGGTGCCGCTTTCCCCCAGCAGGACGATGGGCGCATCCGACTGTGCCGCGCTGGAAATCAGATCATATACCCTACGCATGGCCAGGGAGTTCCCCAGCAGGCCGTAAAAGCGATCTTCGGAGCGCAGCTCCCGCCGGAACACCTCGATCTGTTTTTCCTTTTCCACCAGGGTCGAAATATTGGTGATGGTTTCCACACTGCCGATGACGCCCCCTTCGTCATCGTGGAGCAGCCGGGCGTTTTTCAGAACGTGGATAATCTGGCCGCTTTTGCTGATCAGGGTGCAGCGATGATCATCCAGCCTGCCGGTCCTGAAGAGGACACACCAGTCATCGATACCCTTGCCGCGTGCGATCTCGCAGTAGCTGCAGTTGATCATGGTGCAGGGCTGACCGACGATCTCTTCCCGGTCGTATCCGGTCATGTGCTCAAAGGCCTGGTTGACCGATAAAATCGTACCCTGCCGGTCGACGATCATCACCCCGTCCTGAATCGTCTCGACCACCGTTTTCCAGTGGGTTTCGAGGTAAGAACCAACCATCTGTTAATGCTCCTGTGCTAATTTTTTTAACTAGATGTTTATTTATTTAACGCCAGTGTGACTCGAATGCAAGGCAAACTTGCCGGCAGTGGGCCTGGCGCCGCTGGCATCGTACCAGGTAACAACTTGATTATGCAGGGAAAATAGTTTTTCTGCCCCCACCGGCAAACGCCTGCTGAAAAGTGGCATCAAAGTTGCTCAGAAGAAAACTGTCAGCCTTACACCGGCGGGCACCCCGGTGACAACGCATTCAGACGGTGGAAAGGAGGTGAACCGAAAGAGTCTTACCGGTATCCGGTCGAACATTGTCAGGTGTACAGCAATTAACCACGCTATCCAGAAGGAGGAAACAAAAGTGAAAAAGATTAGCGTCCTTTTAGCAGTCTTGGCAGTGGTGTTGTGGGTACTTCCCGCAGCGGCGGTAGATCAATGGGAATTTTACGGCAGCGCCCGCATGGAGACCTTTTACAACGCCGGCAAAGCCGCCACGCTCATGAATGCCCATGACAACGGCAACCTCAATGAAGACGACGCCGAGACCGAGTGGCGCCTCTCGCCCATCGCCCGCATCGGCGCCAAAGTCAAACACGGCCACGTCAGCGGCTACTTCGAGTACGGCCCCGGCGTCAACCTGCGAAAACTGTACGCCACCTGGCGGCCGTGGGGGGACCAGTCCTGGGAACTCCTGGTGGGTCAGACCTACACGCCCATCAACCTCTTCTACTCGGGCCAGACCTATGCGGCCGATGAGGGCCTGCTGTCAACCGGCCAGATGTACGACGGCCGCCACCCCATGCTGGCGGTCCAATACAAGGGCTTCAAACTGGCGTTCATCAACGTCAACAAGGCCTCCAACCTGGGCACCATGTTCCCCACGGAGCCCGGCGGAGAGCTGGACGCGCCAGGTGATGTGGATGTGCTGCTGCCCAAGATCGCGGCCAGCTATCACTACGGCGCCGACAATTTCTTCTTCGATCTGGTCGGCGGCTACCAGACCTACGACATCGAAAACCCCAACGGATTCGGCAGTAACCTGACCGTGGATTCCTTCATGTTCGGCGGCGGTGGGGGAGTCAGCTTCGGCCCCGCCTACATCAAGGCTGCCGGCTACTACGGCCAGAACATCGGCAACTACGGCATGTGGACCAATGCCAACGGCTACTTCGGGAAACCCATACTCAAGCCAGGCGCACCTGCCGCCGGCCTGTGGACCATCGATGCGGCCAGCGCCGTGGTGATCTACAACCGCGATGCCGCCGGCGGTCTGAGCTATGACACCCAAGATACCACTGTCTGGAGCACCCTGGGCGTCGTAGGCTTCAAGATCAACGACATGTTCCGGCTGGAAGCCGGCGTCGGCTACATCGACTACGACAACGACTACTTCATCGCCGACGGCAAGGTCCTTACCACCTATTTCCAGGCGCCCATCACCTTCGCCAAGGGGGTCTTCGTCATCCCTGAAATCGGCTACTACGATATCGACAGCCGCCTGGACATGCTGGACGACAATGGATCCGCTCGCGACGGTGAAGACTTCTGGTACATCGGCGCCAAGTGGCAGATCAACTTCTAGCGCCGTCGGTCCAGACATCCTGGTCCAAGAAAACCACCCTCTATATTAGGGGGTGGTTTTTCATGCAAATTCATATTGTTGGACACCTATTGCTTATGTTCTCAGTAAGCTACGAAAACTCCGGCGGCTGGTATTCTGTCCGTACTGCCGGTGTACCTCCAGAGGCCGCCTGCCGGCCCGTATGTTATTTTCTCTTTTTGATTTAAGTCAATTTCATTGTTATTGTAAAAGTGTACTCTATTCGCCGATCAATGCTCGGTTGAGAGAGGTGCGGTGTATAATCCATATCATCAGAGAGGGAAATGCGCATGTGTGAAAGCTATCGAAAAACCTGTTTCTGCGGCCGGCGCACGGCCGAGATCTTTTTCGGCAAAATGGCCCTTGACGAACAGTGTGTCCAGCAGGTCTACTGTCCCGAGTGCAGCCGCAACATCGCCACGGATGCCGACAGCCGGGTATGGGACAACGGCTGGGTGCTGGAACTGGACATGGATGTCGTGAGAACCCGTGCCGATGTCATGGGGGTGTCTCCGGCCGAACTGACGGCCGAGTGGGTCTTCGATCATGGTTACGCCACCTGGGTGGGCATCACCCCGGACGAATCCGAGCAGAGAAACCGGGAACGCGCCGAAATTCAAAAACTTGCCAAAATAGACCTTCGCGCTTATTACAACGCCATGAAACAGTGGGGAGAAAGCCGGGAGGAGCGCTTTGTCCGGGAGGGCTGGCGCAAGATGAAGATCTGGCAGTAAGCGGGCCTCCTCTTGGCAACGCCCTGCCATCTGAAAAACCGCCTTGGGGAAAACCTGCCTATTTCCGTTTAAAGTATCACTTCAAGAATTCACGCACAACTTCGTAAAACGCTTGGGGTGCATCGATGTGCACGAAATGGCCGGCACTCGCCACCACGACCGTCTGTGAGCGTGGAAAAAGGCGTCTGATGAGATCGTGGTCGGATGGCGTGACGTAATCTGAAAGCTGTCCCGCGATGAAAAGCGAGGGATGGGCCACCGCAACCCGCAGGTCGACGCCGCTGTATACCTCGTGGCGGTTGGCATCGATGCCCGCCAGCCCGATGCGCCACCTGAATCGCCCGTCAGGGCCACGCACCAGGTTCTTGGCCAGGAAACGCCGCGTCACCAGGCAGGGTACGTGGGCCGCCAGCGCGGCCACCGCCTCCGCCCGCTCGGTGTACGGGGCCGGATCCAGGGAAGCCACGGCGTCGAACACCTCATCCAGCAGCGGCGGGTAGCGCCGCGGCGCCATGTCCACCACCACTAGGCGGGAAAGCCGTCCGGGGAAATCGGCCGCAAATTGCATGGCCACCTTGCCGCCCATGGAGTGGCCCACCAGATGAGCCTGCGCCAACCCGTGCGCATCGAGAAAAGCCGCCACGTCCGCCGCCATCACCGGGTAGTTGAATGCTGTGCTGTGAAAGGAGCCGCCGTGATTGCGCAGATCCACGGCGTACACGCTGAAGTCCCCGGCCAGGCGCCGGGCGACCCCCAGCCAGCTGCTGAAAGAGGCGAACAGGCCGTGGACCAGCACCACCGGCGGGCCAGACCCGGCGTGCCAGCTGTTGAGTATCGGACGGTTCGCTGCTTCCTTCACCGAATTCGTATCCATTCCTCTAATATAACGGGCCCCGGGGGCATCCGCATCAAGCGTGCCCATCGCCACTTGCAACGGCCCTGCCCCCCGACGCCTTTCGCCTTGACATCACTTTCGTCTGTAGTATGGTTGAATCACTGCCCATTGCCGCTCCACGCCGGGGTGCCGGGGTCCGTGCTTTTCGACCGGACGGCCGTCCGGCCTTTCCGTTTCAACCATCATCCGGGGGTGACGAAAATGATTGCCAACCAGGACATCGCCCAGGCCATGACCGTGCGCCTGGATGAAATCTTCCCCAAACTGCCGCGGCGGCCGGCCTTTGTCAAGGGCATCCGCCGGGCGCCCCACCGCGATTTTTCACTTTCCCGCGAGGAAACCGTGCTGGCGCTCAAAAACGCCCTGCGCTACGTTCCTGAAAAGTGGCACGCCCGCCTGGCGCCCGAGTTCCTGGACGAGCTGCTGACCACCGGCCGGATCTACGGCTACCGCTTCCGCCCGGCCGGCAACATCAAGGCCCGGCCCGTCAGCCGCTACCGCGGCAACTGCATCGAGGGCCGCGCCTTCCAGGTGATGATCGACAACAACCTGGACTTCGACGTGGCGCTCTACCCCTACGAGCTGGTGACCTACGGCGAAACCGGGCAGGTCTGCCAGAACTGGATGCAGTACCAGCTCATCCGGCGCTACCTGCAGATCATGAGCCGCGACCAGACCCTGGCCGTGGCCTCGGGACACCCCCTGGGCCTCTTCGCGTCCTCGCCCGAAGCGCCGCGGGTGATCCTCACCAACGCCCTCATGGTGGGCATGTTCGACGACCAGGACAACTGGAACCGGGCCATGTCCCTGGGCGTGGCCAACTACGGCCAGATGACCGCCGGCGGCTGGATGTACATCGGCCCCCAGGGCATCGTGCACGGCACCTACAGCACGCTGCTCAACGCCGGCCGCTCCATCCTGGGCTTGCCGGCCGAACAGGACCTTTGCGGGCACCTTTTCGTATCCTCGGGCCTGGGGGGCATGAGCGGGGCCCAGGGCAAGGCCGTGGTCATCGCCGGCGGCGTGGGCATTATCGCCGAGGTGGACGAGTCGCGCATCAAGACGCGCCTGGACCAGGGCTGGGTGGACCGCGTGGAAAAAGATCCCGCCAAGGCTTTTGCGGCCGCCCACGAGCTGCGCGGGGCCGGCAAGGCTGCGGCCATCGCCTTTTTCGGCAACATCGTCGACCTGCTGGCCTATGCCGTCGAACACCGGGTGCCCATCGACCTGCTGTCCGACCAGACCTCCTGCCACGCGGCCTACGACGGCGGCTACTGCCCCCAGGGGCTCACCTTTGCCCAGCGCACGCGCCTGCTGAAAAGCGACCCCGCCAAATTCCGCCGCCTGGTAGACGCGTCCCTGCGCAAGCACATTGCGCTGATCCGCCAGCTGGTGGACCAGGGCGCCTACTTCTTCGACTACGGCAACAGTTTTTTGAAGGCGGTCTTTGATGCCGGCGTGCGGGAGATCTGCAAAAACGGCCGGAACACCCTGGACGGCTTCATATACCCCTCCTACGTGGAGCACATCATGGGGCCGGTCATGTTCGACTACGGCTACGGCCCCTTCCGCTGGGTGTGCCTGAGCGGCAAGAAATCGGACCTGGCCAAAACCGACCGCGCCGCCATGGCCTGCATCGATCCCGCCCGGCGCTTCCAGGACCGTGACAACTACGAGTGGATCAAAAACGCCGGCAAAAACCGCCTGGTGGTGGGCACCCAGGCGCGCATCCTCTACCAGGATGCCGAGGGCCGCATGCGCATCGCCCTGAAGTTCAACGAGATGGTGCGTTGCGGCGAAATCGGGCCCGTCATGCTGGGCCGCGACCACCACGACACCGGCGGCACGGATTCGCCCTTCCGCGAGACCGCCAACATCCGCGACGGCAGCAACATCATGGCCGACATGGCCACCCACTGCTTTGCCGGCAACGCCGCCCGGGGCATGAGCCTGGTGGCCCTGCACAACGGCGGCGGGGTGGGCATCGGCAAGGCCATCAACGGCGGTTTCGGACTGGTGCTGGACGGCAGCCGGCGGGTGGACGCCATCATCGCCAGCGCCATGGCCTGGGACGTCATGGGCGGGGTGGCGCGCCGCGCCTGGGCACGCAACGAGAACGCCATGGAGACCGCCATCGACTACAACACCCGGCGCCGGGGGCGCGACCACATCACCCTGCCCTTCGTCCCCGACGAGGACCTGGTCACCTCGCTGGTGGCCGACGCCTGGAAAAAGACGGCTGGCCGCAGCGGCCGCGGGGGAAAGAAGAAATGAAACGAATCGTCGAGTGCGTACCCAACTTCAGCGAGGGCCGCGACCCGGCCGTCATCTCCAGGATCGTGGGGCCCTTTCGGGGCCAAAAGGACGTCAAGCTGCTGGACTACCAGCGGGACGAGGACCACAACCGCCTGGTGGTCACGGTGGTGGGTGAGCCTGAGCCTTTGAAAGAGGCCGTCATCGCGGCCATCGGGGCCGCCGTGGAGGTCATCGACATGCGCCGCCACCGCGGGCAGCACCCGCGCATGGGCGCCGCCGACGTGGTGCCCTTCATCCCCATCCGGGGGGTCACCATGGAAGAGGCCGTGGCCCTTTCCCGGGAAGTGGCCCAGGCCGTGGCCCAGCGCTACGACCTGCCCGTCTTCCTCTACGAGCAATCGGCCACGGCGCCCCATCGCCAGAACCTGGCCGCCGTGCGCAAGGGCGAGTTCGAGGGCCTGACCGAGAAGCTGCAGCAGCCCGCTTGGCAGCCGGACTTCGGACCGCCCACGGTGCACCCCACGGCCGGCGCCACCGCCATCGGCGCCCGCATGCCCCTGGTGGCCTTCAACGTCAACCTGAACACCGACCGGCTGGAGATCGCCCAGAACATCGCCAGGAACGTGCGCCACCTCTCCGGCGGCCTGCGCTACTGCAAGGCCCTGGGGATCGAGCTCAAAGACCGCGGCATGGTGCAGGTGTCCATGAACATGACCGACTACACCCGCACGGCGCTCTACCGCGTGGTGGAGCTCATCCGCGCCGAGGCGCGCCGCTACGGCGTGAGCATCGCCGGCAGCGAGATCATCGGCCTGGTGCCCCTGGAGGCCCTGGTGGACTCGGCCGCCTACTACCTGGGCCTGGAGGGCTTTTCCATGGACCAGGTGCTGGAAAACCGGCTCATGGAATAAAGGAAGAGACATTATGCTTTCAGATCTGACGGTTACCGGATTTTCAGAAAGAACCGCTTCAGGTGACCCGCTGCCTGGCGGCGGTTCGGTTTCGGCCCTGGCGGCGGCCCTCGCGGCCGCTCTGGCCGAGATGGTGGCCAACCTCACGGTGGGCCGGAAAAAATACGCACGGCAAGAGGCCGCCATGCAGGGCCTGCGCGACGAGGCCGCGCAGCTACGCGGCGCCATGCTGGCCTGCATCGACCGCGATGCCGAGGCTTACCAGCAGGTGCTGTCGGCCTTTCGCCTGCCCAAGGTCGGTGATGCCCAGAAAGCGCGGCGGCATACCGCCATCCAGGAGGGGTTCAAGCAGGCCGCGCGGGTGCCCCTGTCCGTGGCCGCCGATGCCCTGCGCATACTCGAACTGGCCCTGCAAGCGGTTTCGCTGGGGAACACCAACGCCTTCAGCGACGGCGTGGTGGCGGCCCTCATGGCCAAAAGCGCCGTGCTGGGTGCCCTGAGCAACGTCAAGATCAACCTGGAGGCCATCGAGGACCCGTCCTTCGTGGACGATTTCACCCAAAAGGCCCGCGGAATCCGGGAAAAACTGGAGGCCGCCGAACAGCAGCTGCAGCCCCTGCTCGCCTTCTGACTTCATGCACTTGTTTCTTGAGCAGCTTTTAAACGGCCTCGCCCAGGGTGCCATCTACGCCCTGGTCACCCTGGGCCTGACCCTGGTGTACGGCATCCTGCGGGTGCTGCACGTGGCCCACGCCGCGGTCTACACCGTGGGCGCCTACCTCGGGCTGCTGGTGTTCAACACCACCGGCAGCCTGGCCCTGGCCTTTGCCGCGGCCATGGCGGGCTGCGCCCTGCTGGGGGTGCTCATCGAGCGCCTGGTCTATTTCCCGCTGCTCAAATACCCGCCCTACGTGCCGCTCATCGGCAGCATCGCGGTGATGCTCTCCATCGAAGAGCTGCTGCGCCTAGTGGCCGGCCCGTACATCCTCACCTTCCCGGCCCGACTGCCGTTGCCGTCCGTGCAGGTGGCCGGTTTCCAGGTTTCCTCCACCCTCTTGGCGGTGTACGTCATCACCACCCTTGTGCTGGTGGTGCTGTGGTTCATCACCGGCCGCACCGAAGTGGGGCTGGCCATGCGCGCCGCATCCCAGGACATGCCGGTAGCCGACGCCATGGGCATCAACAGCCACTTCATCGTCAGCCTGACCTTCGTGCTGGGATCGGCCATCGCGGCCGTGGCCGGCGTGCTGGTGGGCATTTACTACAACCAGGTCTATCCCACCATGGGGACGGTGCCGGCCTACAAGACCCTGGCCATCATCGTGGTGGGCGGCATGGGATCGGTGTCCGGCGCCGTGATCGCCTCCCTGCTGCTGGGCATCGCCGAGACCCTGCTGATCGGGTACGCCAACATCCCCCTACCCCGGGACGCGCTGGCCTTCATCGCCATGATCGCCGTGCTCATGTGGCGCCGCGAGGGCCTGCTGGGGTCCAGAAGATGAAGACCGCAATAACGACCGGAGACGCCCCGTGAGCGCCTACGTGATCACCATCGCCACCCTGATCGTCATTTACGCCATCGTGGTCTGCGGGCTAAACGTCATCGTGGGCTATGCCGGACAAATCTCCCTGGGCCACGCCGCCTTTTTCGGCATCGGCGCCTACACGGCGGCCCTGCTGGCCACCAAGGGACACTTCTCCTTCTGGGGCGCCCTGCCCCTGGTGATCCTCATCAGCGGGCTGATCGGCCTGCTGCTGGGCCTGCCCAGCCTGCGGGTAAAAGACGACTTTCTGGCCATCACCACCATCGGCATCAACTTCATCGTGGAGGCCGTTTTCCTCTACATTCCCTTTTTCGGCGGCGCTCTGGGCATCGGCGGCATCCCGCGGGTGGTGCTGGCGGGCGTCAAGCTCAAGGGGGCCGCCTTCCTGCTGTTGTGCCTCTTCTTCCTGGCGGTGGTGCTGCTGGTGTGCTGGTGGTTCACCCGCAGCTGGGCCGGCCTGGCCAGCTTTGCCCTGCGTGAGGAAGAGGAGGCCGCCGCCAGCATGGGCATCTCGCCGGTGCGCTTCAAGCTGACGGCCTTCGTGCTGGGCACCTGCATGGCGGGAATGGGCGGGGCCCTGTATGCCCACTACATGCGCTTCATCAGCGCCACCGATTTTTCCTTTCCGGTTTCCATCACCCTGCTGGCCATGCTGGTCATCGGCGGCATGGGCAACCTCTGGGCGCCGCTGCTGGGCGCCGTCATCCTGGGGGTGCTGCCCGAGGTGTTCCGCCCCATCGTGGACTACCGCATGCTGTTCTACACGGCTCTGCTGCTTCTTATGATACGATTTCAGCCCGGCGGCCTGCTGGGGGAAGGCAGTTTTCTGAGACGCGTGCTGCGCTTGAAACCGGCGGGGATGTCCACATGAGCGCGCCGCTGCTGGAGACAGTGGGCCTCTCCAAGACTTTCGGAGGGCTGAAGGCCGTGGACAAGGTAGACATGACCCTTTTCAGCGGCGAGATCCTGGGCCTGCTGGGGCCCAACGGCGCCGGCAAAACGGTGTGCTTCAACCTGATCTGCGGCGTCTACCGGCCTTCGGCGGGCCTTATCCGCTTCGACGGCCGGCGCATCGACGGCCTGGCGCCCCACGAGGTGGCGGCCCGCGGCATCGGGCGCACCTTTCAGATTGTGAAGCCCTTCGCCACCCTGAGCGTGCTGGAGAACGTGCTGGTGGCCCGCGGCATCCGCCGCTACGACCGTTTTTCCCGCATGTGGGGCAGCTGGCGCAAGCGCAGCGAAAAAGAGGCCGCCATGGCGCTGCTGGAACGCGTGGGACTGGCGGACCTGGCCGGCCGCAGGGCCGGCCTGCTGCCCCTGGGCAATCTGCGGCGCCTGGAGATCGCCCGGGCCCTGGCCGTGGGTAGCCGGCTGGTGCTGCTGGACGAGTCCTTCTCTGGCCTGCGCCACGGAGAAATCAGCCGCCTGGAGGCCCTCGTGCGCCGCATCCGCAAAGACGGCGTGACCATCCTGCTCATCGAGCACAACATGCGCGTCATCATGGGCCTGTGCAACCGCATCGTCGTGCTGGACCACGGCCGCCGCATCGCCGAGGGCACTCCGGCGGAAATTCAGCACGATGCCGTGGTCATCGAGGCCTACCTGGGGAGTAAGGGGAAGCACCATGCTGCTTGAAGCCCGCGACCTGCACGTGGCCTACGGCGACATCCGTGCCGTCTCGGGGGTCAGTTTCCGGGTGGCGAGGGGCGAACTGGTGTCCATCATTGGCGCCAACGGCGCCGGCAAGACCTCCATCCTGGGCGCCCTGATGGGCATCGTCCCTCTGGCGCGCGGCACCATCACCTACGACGGCAACGACATCACCCGGCTGCCGGCCTTTCGCCGCGCCAGGGCCGGCATTCGGCTGGTGCCCGAACGCGCGCGGGTGTTTCCCCGCCTGAGCGTCATCGAAAACTTGATGACCGGTGTCTACCGCCAGCGTAAAAAGGTGCCCCTGGCCGACCGCATCACCTGGCTCTACGACCTCTTTCCCATCCTGGCCCAGCGCCGCGACCAGCCGGCGGCGACGCTCTCCGGCGGCGAACAGCAGCAGCTGGCCATCGCCCGGGCCCTGATCTCGGCCCCCCGGCTGCTGCTGGTGGACGAGGTCTCCATGGGCCTGATGCCCAAGCTGGTGGACCGCGTGTTCGAACTGCTCGAGAATCTCAACCGCGATCACGGCCTCACCATTCTGTTGGTGGAGCAAAACGCCCTGGCCTCGCTGGAGATCTCGCAACGCGCCTACGTGCTGGAAACCGGGACCTGCGTGGCCGCAGGCGACACGCGGGACCTGCGCCGCGACCCGCGCATCCGGCAGGTCTACCTGGGCAGCGGCGATTCAGCCGACTGAAGCGTGCAGGTGCTGTCTTTTAATGAGCCTCGACAAACGAGGCGCAAACATCGAGATAGGGAGGACATAGCCATGAAAGTGATCAAATCTGTTCTGGTTCTTTGTCTGGCTTTTGGACTGATCGCCGGCAGTGCCGGCGCTGCCGAGACCGTCAAAATCGGCCTGATGGCACCGCTGACCGGCTTCGCCGCGGCAGACGGCCTCAGCGTGCTCAACTCCGTCAAACTGGCTGTGGAAAGGGTCAACAGCGAGGGCGGCGTACTGGGCAAGAAGGTCCAGCTGGTCTCCTATGACGACCGCGCCGACGCCAAGGAAGCCGTGGGCCTGGCCCGCAAACTCATCCAGCAGGATCGCGTGGTAGGCGTCGTGGGCGGCTCCTACAGCACCCCCAGCCGGGCGGTGGCCCCCATCTTCCAGGACGACGAAGTGCCCTTCGTGGCCGCCTATGCCGTGCACCCCGACATCACCAAGGCCGGCGACTACTGTTTCCGCAACGGTTTCCTGGGCATGGTGGAGGGCAAATCCGCGGCCTACGTGGCCGTCAAGATGCTGAAAGCCAAAAAAATAGCGCTGCTCACCAGCGACAACGACTTCGGCCGCACCCTGGCCGAAGGCTTCAGGACCTACCTCAAGGGTCAGAACGCCGCCATCGTCTACCAGCAGACCTATCCCTTCAAGGAGAAGGACTTCAAACCCTACCTTGCCAAGATAAAGGAAAAGGCGCCGGACCTCATCTTTGCCAGCGGCTACTACTTTCAGACCGGCCCCATCGTCAAGCAGGCCCGTGAGATGGGCATCAAAACGCAAATCGTGGGAGAGGAAGGCGCAGATTCACCCAAGTTTTTGGAGATCGCCGGCCCCGCGGCAGAGGGCTTCATCATCACCACCAACCTCAACCGGGACGACAAACGGCCCGAAGTGCAGGCCTTCTTGAAGGAGTACCGCAAGCGCTACGGCATCGAGCCGGACATGGTGGGCGCTTCGGCCTACGACGCTTTCATGATCATCGTCGACGCCGTCAAACGGGCCGACAGCACCCAGGGGCCCGAGGTGCGCAAGGCCATCGCCGCTACCCGCGATTTCGACGGCCTGACCGGCAGGCTCAAGGGCTTCACCAAGATCGGCGAAGTCGTCAAGGAGGTGCAGGTGCAGGTGGTCAGGAACGGCGCTTTCCACTATTTCGGCGTGGTGGGCGACCCCCAGCTGATCACTCCCTGACCCCGCGCGCCATCAGAGAAAAAACAGCCGGCGCTGCAGAAAGGTCACCTGTCCCCTTCGTTGGCGCCGGCCTACTTTTTATTGACTTCATCCCGGAATTATCTTAGCTAAAACTTTCAAGGTCACAATGGGAATCCGGTCCATACACTCCGTGGTTCCTGCCGGTCAGGCCTCACACCCAATGCCTGCCGGTCTGCGGAAAGCATTACCAACTTGCCTGCAGGCCGTCCCGGCAAAGGCGGGAAACATCATAAAGCGCACCTCCTCGTGTTGACATACGGTTTTAACAATCGAAGGCAGATGTACGCAATCCACCAGCCAGCCGAAGGGATTATGCCGTCGGTACAAAATACCGGAGACGCGCTGCAGACCGATCTGCTGCAGGGCGTGTCGCGCACCTTCGCTCTCACCATTCCGCAGCTGCCGGATCGTCTCAACCGGGTGGTTTCCAATGCTTACCTGCTGTGCCGCATCGTCGATACCATCGAAGACGAGGTCAACCTGACGGCCGATCAGAAGCGCCGTTTCTGCACCGGCTTTATCGACGTGCTGGAAAACGGGGCCGATGCCGAGCGTTTCTCCAGTGATCTGGCCACCCGGCTGTCCGAGCAGACCCTGGCCGCCGAACACCGTCTCATCCGCAACATCCCCCACGTAGTGGGCATCACCCGACAGTTCGACGCCGTGCAGCGGGACGCACTGACGTGCTGCGTGAAAACCATGGCCAGCGGTATGTGGAAATTCCAGGCCCGGCAGCTCAACGCCGGGCTCAAGGACCTGCCGACGCTGAACCGGTACTGTTACTACGTGGCCGGCTGTGTAGGAGAGATGCTCACCAAGCTCTTCTGCCACTACTCCCCGGAAATCGCCCGCAACTGCCGTGGCCTTTTCACGAAGGCGGCGGCCTTCGGGCAGGGGCTGCAGATGACCAACATCCTCAAGGATATCTGGGACGACCTGGAACGGGGTGTGTGCTGGCTGCCCAGGGACGTCTTCCGTCAGAGGGGATACGATCTGGCCCAGCTGACCCCCCATCACCACGATGCCCGTTTCTGTGCCGGGCTGCGTCAACTGGTGACCATCGCCCACGGCTACCTGCAGGAGGCCCTCGCCTACACCCTTCTTATTCCCAGGAAAGAAACCGGCATCCGCCATTTCTGCCTGTGGGCCATCGGCATGGCGGTGCTGACCCTCCAGAAGATCCGGCGCCAGCTGGATTTTCAGAGCTCCGGCCAGGTCAAGATATCTCGCCGCAGTGTCCGCGCCACCATCCTGGCCTCCAAGATCAGCGTGCGGCACGACGCTCTCCTGAATATGGCGTTTCAGGCCGCCAGCATCGGCATTTGACCATCCCTGCCGATTAATTTTCTTGTTTTCATGCTGGGGTTCGAGGGGTAGGGCGCTAACCGCCGCACCTAACTTTCAGCCATACGTGCGGTTTTCCGGTGATTCCGGCGCCGAGGTCCGAAAAAGCCACCGGCCGGCCGTCCAGTTGAACGGAGCGGATGCCCTGCCGGAAGTGCCGGGGCAGGCGAGTCAGGAAATTCGCTAGAAGCTCCCCCTCCAGACGGATCCCGCGCTGCAGAAATACCGGCCCGATTTCAGCCGCCACCATATTGAAAAGCTTCAGCGTCAGAAGCCCCTTCCTGGCGCCGGCCCGCAAATCCTGTGCTTCATAGGAGATGGCGCTGCGCAGGGCGGCGTAGCGCCCCCCTTTGCGAAAGGTAGCGCCCACCAGACCGGGCATGGCCGCTGAAAGGGCCAGCGTGGCGCCGTCCCGGATGACGGCCTTGTCGGCATCATCGACGGCCCGGCCATCCAGGAAAATGGTCTGCACCCTTCCTCTCAGGTAATCGACGGTCAGACCGGGCTGCCGCCCGAACCACTCCGTCAGCGGCAGGTCCACCTCGGTGTGAAGGCCGAACCCACCGCCCAGAAGCGGAAAAAAAACCGCCAGACGCTCCTCCGGCACCTCTATCTCCAGGAGGGGTTCCTCTTCTGGGTGCATCATATCCGTCCCCCCAAAATCAATTTGGCTTCACAAAGATGCTTGAAGCTATTGTTAAAAATAAGCGGGGAGGCCCTTCGCCGGACCTCCCCGCGGCATTGTGCAGTGATACGTGCCAGTCTACCAGTTGAAAACCTGGTCGAGTTCTTCGTCGCGGACGGCGAAGGTCACGTCGTGGGGCGCCAGTTTCTCGCGGTAGAAATAGCCCGGCAGCCGGTCGTCCTGGGGCGTGAACCCGGCCCGGCGGTTGAAGTCACGCTCGATCTCGAGCACTTTCTTGCCCAGGGCCGTCACGTCGTCGGCCGTCATGTCCGCGCCCGTAAAGGAGGCCAGCAGATCCACCAGCGCCTGGAAGGTGTCGGCCTGATCCAGGATGGCAAAGGCGATGAACAAGCACATACCCGAAGAGTCGATGGCCGCCGTGGCGATCTGCAGGTTGCGCGACAGCTCCACCTGGCCCTCGGGCTTCAACGCATCCACGCTGCCGCCCACGCCCAACAGGTTGGTGGCCACCGCGTAGCCGGCCGTGTGGTCGGCGCCCATGGTGGTGGTGGCATAGGTCACCCCGATGCCCTGCACGGCCCGGGGGTCGTAAGCCGGCATGGACTGCCCCTTGACCACGGGCACCCGCTCCACCCCGAACACCTTCCCGGCCACCGCCGCCCCGCTGCCCAGGATGCGGCCCAGGGGCGTGCCCTCGCCCACCTGTTTGACCAGGTCGATGGCCGCCTGGGCGTCGCCGAACTTGGCGATGCCCGCCTCCATGGCCACGGCCAGCGTGGCGCCCATCTCGATGGTGTCCAGACCGAAGTCATCCTCCAGCCGGTCCATCATGGCGATGGCGTCCAGATCGTCGATGCCGCAGTTGCCGCCGTGGGCCCACACGGTTTCGTACTCGGGCTGCTTGGTCAGGTAGTTGCCGTCCTTGTCATAGTAAGTGCCCGAACAGCGGATCACGCAGCCCCGGTGACAACCGTGGGTGGCGGAACCCTCCCCGCCGCGCGCGTTCTCGGTCTCGGCCATGGTCTCCCCGCTGATCTTAGCGGCACCCTCGAACTGGCCGCTGGAAAAATTGCGCGTGGGATACGCCCCGGCCTCGTTGACCACGTTGGTCAGCACATTGGTGCCGTACGCCGGCAGACCCTCGCCGGTCACCGGGTGCTTGCGCAGCCCCGCCACGAAGGCCTTGTTGGCGGCCTTGAACCTGTCCGCATCGGCGGGCTTGCGGTTGGACAGACCGCTGTCGTCGAGCACGATCACCTTGATCCGCTTGGACCCCATGACCGATCCCACACCGCCGCGGCCGGCGTGACGCGTGGGCCGCAGCTCCATGTCCGAAAAGGCCACCGACGAGTTGGCCAGCTTCATCTCGCCGGCCTGCCCAATGGAAATGGTGGCGATCTTGTCGCCGTACTCGGCCTTCATCTTGTCGACCACGGCGTAGTTGCCCAGCATCTTCAGGCTGTTGTCCACCGTGATCTGCGCGCCGTCCTTGTTGATGAAAACCTTGTAAAGATTGTCGTCGGCCGGCCGGCCCTCCAGCACGATGGCCGCATAGCCCAGCCGCGCCAGCACCTGGGCGCCCTGACCGCCCGAGTTGGACTCCTTGATGCCGCCGGTCAGCGGGCTCTTGCAGCCCACCGAAATGCGGCCGGACATGGCCGCCGCCGTCCCGCTCAATAGGCCCGGCGCTATCACCAGCTTGTTGTCTGCGCTCAGCGGATGGATGGTGGGCGGCACCTCTTTGGCCACGATGCTCGACGTCATGGCGCGACCTCCCAGACCGGCGTAATCGCCGACGGGCTCTTCGCTAAGCTTGGGTCCCCCTTCAGCGCCCATGTCGATCCTCAAAATCTTGTCCATTTCCGGCCTCCTTTTGCATGTGAGTGAACACAGATCATGTTGCTCAGTGTTTGACTTTGCTTCATTGTCTAACTATTGTTTACACGCGCATCTGTCAAGTAAAACCCATGCCGACAAGCCGATGGGTTGCGCATTGCCATGGGCATTAACTGGGAAAGGAAACCGTATCGTGCAGATCGCCAGCTTCAACGCCAACGGCATCCGGGCGCGCATGCCCCTGCTACTGGAATGGCTCCAAAGCAACCGCCCGGACGTGGTGTGCATCCAGGAAACCAAGGTCCAGGACCCCGACTTCCCCCGCCAGCCGCTGGAAGAGGCCGGCTACCACTGCGCCTTCAAAGGCGAGAAGAGTTACAACGGCGTGGCCCTGCTGAGCCGGGAGGCGCCGCGGGAAGTCTCCCTGGGGTTCACCCCCGGCCCGGGCGACGAGCAGACCCGCCTGATATCGGCCGATATCGGCGGCATCCGCATCGTCAACACTTATATTCCCCAAGGACAGGATCCGGCTTCCGAAAAATTCCAGTACAAGCTGGACTGGTTCCGGCGCCTGCGCGCCTGGTTCGAGGCCCATTTCGACCCCCACGACCGCTTGGTGTGGGTGGGCGACATCAACGTGGCACCCGCGGCCGAAGACGTCTACGACCCCGACGCCCTGGCCGGCAGCACGGGCTTTCACCCCGAAGAGCACCGCGCCCTGCAGAGCGTTCTGGACTGGGGCTTCGTGGACATCTACCGCCTGCACCATCCCGACCAGAAGAAGGCCTTCACCTTCTGGGACTATCGCATTCCCAACGCCGCCAAGCGCGGTCTGGGCTGGCGCCTCGACCATGTCTTCGCCACGGCGCCCATGGCCGACCGCTCCACCGGCATATGGATCGACACGGAGGCCCGGTTGCGGCCGCGCCCCTCGGACCACACCTTCGTCGTGGCCGATTTCGATCTGTCCTGATCAGCCCCGCGTGCGCTCGAATTCGCGCATGAACCCGGCCAGGGCCTGCACGGCATCCAGGCCGCTGGCGTTATAGATCGAGGCCCTGCATCCGCCCACCGACCGGTGGCCCTTGAGCCCGCCGAAACCGGCCGCCAGGGCCTCTTCCACGAAACGCGACTCCAGCGTTTCATCGGCTATGCGGAAGGTGACGTTCATCAGGGATCGGCTGCCGGCCTCGGCGGTGCCGCGATAAAAATCGCTGCCGTCGATGAGATCGTAGAGAATGGCGGCCTTTTCGCGGTTGACGGCCTCCATCTTCTCCAGGCCGCCCATGGTCTCCTCCAGCCATTTGAGCACCAGCTGCACGGTGTAGATGGCGAAACACGGCGGGGTGTTGTACAGGGAGTTTTTGGCCGCATAGGTGGTGTACTTGAGCATGGAAGGCAGGCTGTCCGGCACCCGGTCGAGCATGTCCTGGCGGATGATCACCAAGCACACGCCGGCCGGCCCGATATTCTTCTGGGCCCCGGCGTAGATCAGCCCGAAGGGGCTGACGTCAAAAACCCGGCTCATGATGTCCGAGGACATGTCGGCCACCAGCGGTACGCCATCGGTGTCGGGAAAGCGGGCGTACTGGGTGCCCTTGATGGTGTTGTTGGAGGTGATGTGGGCGTAAACGGCGCCGGTATCGAATGCGATGTCGGGGGGGATATAGCTGAAGCCGCGGTCTTCCGACGAGGCCGCCACGCGCACCCCTTTTTCAAGCAGGCGCGCTTCGGCGATGGCCTTGGTCGACCAGGTGCCGGTGTTGACGTAGTCGGCCGATTCGCCGCCGTGCAGCAGGTTCATGGGGATCATGGCAAACTGCAGACTGGCGCCGCCCTGGATGAACAGCACATGGTAGTCTGCGCCCAGGTTCAGCAAACGCCGGGTGCGCGCCACCGCATCGTTGATGATGGCGTCAAACCACTTGGAGCGGTGACTGATCTCGGTCACGGACATACCGGAGCCGTCGTAGTTCAGAAAAGATTCCTGGATTTCTTCCAGCACCTGCAGGGGAAGTGCCGCCGGACCAGGATTGAAGTTGTAGATGCGATTGGCTTCCATGATCATCCTCCTGCCTTGGGTGGTAAGGGGGGGCAGCCCTGCGGTTCCGGCCGCCGCATTTCGAACCATCCGGTTATCTGCACAGATTGACAGGCAGAAGTCAAGGCCATTGACAGCACAGCG
>CAYUAQ010000006.1:0-60921 GCA_964442705.1 uncultured Desulfobacteraceae bacterium | reverse complement strand
GCCGCAAGCTGCGCGCCGGTCGCTTGAAATCGAAATCAACACGCCACTCAACCACGGAGGAAGCAAACCATGATGCGATCACTGTATTCGGGAGTCACCGGCCTCAACGCCAACAAGCAATACATGGAGGCCATCGGCGACAACATCGCCAATGTCAATACGCCCGGCTTTAAAAGCTCGACCCTGTCTTTTGCCAACGTTCTGAACCAGACCACCAACATCGTATCCTCCAACGTCAACAGCGGATTTTCCGGCAACGAGATCGGCAACGGTGTTGCCGTGGTGGGACTCCGCTTCGACTGGGCCCAGGGGCCGCTGCAGTCCACCGGCAACGCCACCGATCTCTCCATCAACGGCGGTGGTTTTTTCCGCGTCGAGAACGATACCGAGTCTTTCTACACCCGGGCCGGGGATTTCTCTTTTGACAAGGACGGCAACCTGATTACCCTGTCCGGCATGAACGTCCAGGGGTTTGATATTCTAAACAACGGCATTCCGGATCCGGACACTCCCTACGATCCCGAGGACATCAGTGTCGACCTGGATCAGTGGGACAGCATTACCGTTGATAACAACGGCATTTTTTACGGTGTCGACAGCACGCTTCCCGATACGGACCCCAATTACGGTCAGCCCCAGGCCTTGTACCAGGTGGCCCTCTACGAGTTTGCCAACATCAACGGCCTGGGAAAGATGAGCAACAACCTGTGGCGGCAGACCGCGGACTCCGGTGATGCCACCCTCGGTGTGCCCGGCAACGGTGATTTCGGCAACGTCATTTCCAGCACCCTTGAAATTTCCAACGTCGATCTGGCCACTGAGTTCGTTAACATGATTACCGCCCAGCGTGCCTTTCAGGCCAACTCGCGCGTCATCACCACAAGTGATGAAATGCTGGCCGAACTCATCAACATCAAACGGTAGGGACATAACGCCCCTGGCCTGACCGTTGTCTTTCGATGCACTGATCCGCCCGGTCTGCCGATGCCCCCGCCCGGCAGATCGGGTCATGTTACTTGCGATTGCCCTGCCGCTGCACGTCAAAGTGTTGACAACCGGCGATCATTTTGACGGTGGCCCGCCCCCCTGGCCGGCTTTCGGTTGCCCTCCACGCGCTTTGCCTTTTTTCATGGCCGCCTTGGTTATTAAATTAACTAGGAAATTCTATAAGTTAGAGTGTTCTAATTTTTTCTTCCATTCGATTCGGGCAGCAAATCCAATCCGGCACATATTTTGCTCAAACATGTGGTGCTGTAGCATTGCGAACCCTGCCGGATGACGGCAGCTCGCAAACTTCCAAGTCGTTGCTTCAAAGGAGAGTTGCTTTGGATATTACCACCTTCATTGGGCTCCTGGTGGCCGGCGGCCTGGTGGCCGGCTCCATTCTGATGGGGGGTTCCGGCACCTGGTTCATCAACTATCCGTCCCTGATGATCGTCATTGGCGGCACCATGGGCGCCACCTTCATCGCCTACCCGCTGTCGGAGGTAATGAGCGTCTTTGGAGTGGCTAAGAATGTATTCCTGTACAAAGCACAGCCGGCCAGCAAACTCATTCCGATCATCGTGGATTTTGCCAAGAAAGCGCGCCAGGAGGGCATCCTTTCCTTTGAATCGCAGCTGCAGGAGATCGAAGACCCCTTTCTGGCCAAAGGTATCCAGATGGCCATCGACGGCATGGAGTCCGGCGCCATCGAGGACGTGATGAGCACGGAAGTGGCCGCTCTGCAGGAACGGCACAAGCTGGGTTCGGAGATATTTTCCACCATGGGCACCTTCGCGCCGGCCATCGGCATGCTGGGCACCATCATCGGTCTTGTTCAGATGCTGATGCAGATGGAGGACCCCAGTGCCATCGGCGAACCCATGGCCGTGGCGCTGCTGACCACCTTTTACGGCACCATCCTGGCCAACCTGCTGTTCCTGCCCATGGCGGGCAAGCTCAAAACCCTCAGCAAGCAAGAAGTACTGTCGAAACAGATGGTCATAGAGGGTGTACTGGCCATTCAGTCGGGTGAAAATCATCGTATCATAGAACAGAAGCTCAAAGCCTTCATCTCACCCAAAGAGATGGCCAGAGAGCTGGCGGAAGAGGTCGAGGCCTAGTCCATGTTCCCGAGACGCAGGAGCAGAAAACAGCATGACGACGGCGGTTCCCTGGGCAGCGGCTGGGAAATCGTGTACACCGGTTTCATTCTGATTCTGCTGTGCTTCTTCATCATGCTGTGCTCGTTCTCCACCATGCAGCAATCCAAGGTGACGCGGTTCGTGAAATCGTTCAATCTGGCGGTCAGCATCTTCAGCGGAGGCGTAAAGCTTGAAAAGGGCGACATCACGCTGCCGGACTCGGTCGATATGGTGGACGAAAAGAGCAGTCTGGCCGATATCTTCCGGGATGTGATCACCCAGGCCCGGCGGCTGGGGCTGGAGGACAGTGTGGATATCGCTTTTACCGACAAGAACCTGGTCATGCGGCTTGCCAATGCCATCTTGTTTGATACCGGTTCCGCCCAGGTTCGGCCGGCCTCCATGCCGCTGCTGCTGAAGGTCGGACGCGTCATCAAGGCCGGTAAGCACCTGGTGCGCATCGAAGGCCATACCGATGACCGCCCCATCAGCACCCGGCGTTTTCCCTCCAACTGGGAACTGTCCACCGCCAGGGCCGTGAACGTGCTGAGATTCCTGACGGAAAGGGCCGGGGTGAACCCCGGCAAGTTGTCGGCGGCCGGGTTCGGGGAATTTCAGCCCCTGACGGACAATGACAGCGCCGCTCACCGTGCCATAAACCGGCGCGTCGAAATCGTTTTCCGCAGAGAGACCAGCGAGGCCCCATGATGAGATCCACGCGGGGAAAACTACGTTTCAGCCAGGAAGCCGAGGAGAAAAACGGCAGCACCTGGCTGACCACTTTCAACGACATGATGACACTGCTGATGGTCTTTTTCGTACTTATTTTTTCCATGAGCACCTTGGACATCAACCGCACTGAGGGCCTTATCGAGAACCTGCAAAGTGCGTTGGGCATGATGATGTCCGGCCGGCGGGTGTCCATAGCCGTTTCGGACCTTCCTCCGCCTGACTATGCAACCCAGCCGACAGGGGACAAGGATGAAAAACAGCGGCCGGGCGACGAAACCCTGCGCAATGCGCTGCAGCAGGCGCAGGCCGCCGCCGGCAGCCAGAAGTCACCGGTACTTATGCAGTTCATGCGGGAACTGGAGGCCGACCCCGAAATCCAGGCCCGTTTTTCCAGTGAAGGCGTCAATCTGTCTCTTGAAAACAGCATCCTCTTCCAGCCGGGCAAGGCCCGCATCGATCCGCGCGGATATGCCGTGCTGGACAGGATCTCCGCCAAGCTGAAAACGCTGCCCAACCGCATCCGTATAGAGGGGCACACCGACGATGTTCCCATCGCCACCGAACTGTATCCCTCCAACTGGGAACTCTCGGTGGCGCGTGCGGTAAACGTTCTGAAGTTTTTGATGAAAGCCGGACCGATTCTGCCGGTACGCATGTCGGCTGTGGGATATGGAGATTCCAGGCCCCTGCATTCCAACGCTACCGCCCAGGGCCGGGCCGGAAACAGAAGGGTTGAGATCATACTGGTTTCGGAGGAAAACTGAAATGTCAAAAAAAGTACTCATCATTGTTATCTTAAGTTCCGTCGTCGTATTGGGCGGTCTGGGGGCAGGCTTTTTCATCATGTGGCAGAAACTGGCCTCCCTCGGCGTCCAGAATGTGCAGGCCTCTGCCAAGGAGGCCGAGAAAAAAGCCGAGGCGGGAATGGGGCCGACCTTCCACCTGGATCCCTTTATCGTCAACCTGGCCGACGAAGGCGGTAAACGCTTCTTGAGAGTGACCATGGAACTGGAAGTCAAAAACGCCGAAATGGTCAAACAGGTCGAGGATCACCTGCCCAAAATCAAGGACAGCATCCTGATGATTCTGCCGACCAAGAAATACGCTGAATTGCATACGGTGGAGGGTAAAATCGCCCTGCGTCAGCAGATCATGAAGAAGATCAACGGGTTTCTAAAAGAGGCACCGGTGACCCACATTTACTTCACAGAGTTTGTCATCCAGTAGCCGGTTACGGAAAATGGCCGATCAGATACTGTCACAGGAAGAGATCGACGCCCTGCTGGGGGCCATGGCCAACGGCGACGTCGATCTAGACGCGGAAAAAGAGAAGAAAACCCAAGCCACCGCTTATGACCTGACTTCCAAGAGAGTGCAGCTGGAGGATGAATTCAGCGCTCTGGATGAGGTCTTTGACAAGTTTGCTTCACTTTTCCGGAAATCCCTGTCGGCCCTCCTGCAGAGGGAAGTCGGGGTGGTGTTTGACACCAAGGAAGTCAAGACCTTTGACAAGCTGATCGGTGGCTGCAGCACGCCGACTCTCTTTGATACCCTGTCCATGGAGCCACTGCTCAACACGGCACTGACCGTCATGGAGCCAAGCCTGGTGTTTTCCTTCATCGACTGCATGTTCGGCGGCACCGGGAAGCCTTTCGGGAAACTTCGGGAATTTACCCTCATCGAACTGACTATGGCCAGAAAAGTGAATGCCGAGCTCAACCAGGCGCTGGAAAAAGCCTGGCAGGTGGTCAGCCCCTCGACCGTGGAGTCTAAAAAGCTGGAAACCAAACCGGAGTTCGTGCACGTTTTCGGGCCGTCTGAGATGATCCTGGTAGCCTCCTTTTCGGTCAAGGCCGAAGAATTCGAAGGGGCCATCGCCTTCTGTGTCTCCTACCTCATGCTGGAACCCATCAAAGAAAAGCTTTCCTCCAGCTACATGCGCGAAAAAGACATCGAGCGGAAGTGGGGCCGCGAAATCCGTGAACTGATCAAAGACGCCGAGCTGGATGTGGTGGCCGAACTGGGGCGTACCACGCGGCCGGTGCGGGATATTCTGAATCTCAAACGGGGCGATATCATTCGGCTGGGCACCGGGCCAAAGGACTTTGTCACCCTAAAGGTCAACAGCGTGCCCAAATTCCGGGGATTTCCCGGTATCATCAAGGGAAGCCGGGCTGTTGAAATTGCCGAGAAGATAAATCGCCACAGGAGGCGCAGAGCAGATGTCGGATTTTAAACAAGATACGGACCACTCTAATCAGACGCCGGAACCGGCCGGGGGCTTTGAAGCCGAGCCGGAAGAGGCCACCGGCAGTGAATCCGCCGGGCCCCGTCATGACCCGGAAGATAAGATCGATTTCATACTGGATATCCCGCTGGAAATCCGGGTGGAACTGGGACGTACCCGCATGCAGATCAACGAACTCCTCAAGCTGGGCCAGGGATCGGTTATCGAATTGGGCAAGAGTGCGGGAGAGAACCTTGAAATCCTGGCCAACAACCGCCTGATCGCCAAAGGGGAGGTCGTGGTCAGCAAGGAAAAGTATGCCATCCGCCTCACGGAGATCATCAGCCCCATGGAGAGGGTGGAGACGCTGCGATGACTTACACGCCCGACATGCTGTCCAGTGGACTCAAGATGACCGTCGCCCTGGTGCTGGTGCTGGGGACGGTGCTGCTGGTCGCTTGGTTCGCCAGGCGTTTTCTGAATCGCCGGATCAGCGCGGGGGGGTCGGGACTGCGTATCCTGGCCAGCCAGTACGTGGGCGTGAAAAAAAACATAATGTTGCTGGAAGTGCCTGGGTCGGTGCTGGTGCTGGGTGTCACCGGCGACCGCATCAGTCTGCTGGATAAGATCGAGGACGCGGAAGCCCTCCGGAAGATGGCACCGTCCGATGAGGCCGGGTCGGCGGACAGTTTTCAGAGCTATTTAAACAAGTTACGCAAGCACACAGGGAAAACAGGAAAGTGACAGTGACCACCAGACAGGCCGTTGGATACGCAAAGTCAAGGCAGCGCGCAAGGGCTTTCTGGACGATCGTTCTGCTGGTCGCCGTTTTGTCGACCGTTGCCGGCGGGGTCTGCCGGGCCCAGACGGAAGAACAGGGCTTCCCATTGGTCAAGGTGGACTACCGGAACTCTGATGATCCGGGAGACATGACCGTGGTTTTGCAGATTTTCGTCCTGCTGACCATTCTGTCCCTGGCACCGGCCATCCTGATCATGGTCACGTCTTTCACACGGATCGCCATCGTGCTTTCACTTCTACGCCAGGCCCTGGGAACCCACCAGATGCCGCCCAACCAGATCATCCTGGGGCTGGCGCTGTTTCTGACCTTTTTCATCATGACGCCGGTTTGGCAGCAGGTGAACAGCCAGGCCGTAAAGCCTTTCCTGGGGAAGAAGATTTCCCAGCAGGAGGCCCTGCAAAAGGCAGTACAGCCCATTCGCAGGTTCATGTATCATCAGACCCGCGAAAAGGATCTGGCGCTTTTCGTCAAGATTTCCAAACTCAAGAAACCCCGCAACATCGAGGATGTGCCTACTTCGGTGCTGATACCGTCCTTCATCATCAGTGAGTTGAAAACCGCCTTTCAGATCGGTTTTCTGCTCTACGTTCCGTTCCTGATTCTCGACATGGTGGTGGCCAGCGTACTGCTGTCCATGGGTATGATGATGCTGCCGCCGGTGATGATTTCACTACCTTTCAAGCTGATGCTCTTTGTGCTGGCCGACGGGTGGTATCTGATCGTGGGGTCACTGGTCAAGAGCTTCGCATAGGAAAACAACGCCATGACGCCGGAATTTGTCACAGGATTTTTTTTCGAAGCCATCAAGCTGGCGGTGCTGCTGGCGGCGCCGGTCCTGCTCTTCGGACTGGTGGCCGGCGTGCTGGTGAGCATGTTTCAGGCGGCCACGCAGATAAACGAAATGACCCTGGTGTTCATCCCCAAGATGATCGCCGTGGCCGTCGCCATGCTCATTTTCTTCCCATGGATGCTGCAGATGGTTGTGACGTTCACCGAGAACCTGATCAACAATATTCCGCTGTATATTCGATAGCGGCAGGGACTGAAGCCCATGATCGCCCTGAGCCTAAAGTTATCCCAGATCCAGATGGTCCTGCTGATATTTATTAGGGTGGCAGCCATCGTGTTTTCGGCACCCCTTTTTGACAGCCGCGCCATTCCGGTGCTCTTCAAGATCGGCCTGGCCCTCTCGGCGGCCGTGCTGCTCTATCCCTTGCTGAGGGTCGATACACCGATGCCGGCAAACGGATTTTCGCTGCTGGGTTTCGGTATTGTTGGAGAAGTTCTGGTGGGCCTGATCATCGGTTTTACCGTCCGGCTGATTTTTGCAGCGGTGGAAATGGCCGGACAGCTGGCCGGGTTTCAGATGGGGCTGGCCATCGCCAATGTATTCGATCCGGTCACCAGCACCCAGATGCCCATTGTCTCCCAACTGGAAAACATCGTCGCCATGCTGATTTTTCTGGCGGCCAACGCCCACCATCTTGTTCTGCGGGCCCTGGCCGAGAGTTTTCGCCTCGTTCCGCTGCTGGGATTCCGCTTCAACCGCTCCTTGATGGCCCTGCTTTCAGACCTGACCGGCGGCATGTTTGTTACCGCTGTCAAAATCGCCGCCCCGGTCATGGTAGCCCTGCTGCTCACCAGCCTGACGCTGGGGTTGGTGGCACGGGTGGTTCCCCAGATGAACATTTTCATTGTGGCCATGCCGGTCAAAATCATCATCGGTCTGGTGTTCATGGCCCTGGCACTGCCTTTTCTGGCGGGATTCCTGGGCCATGTTTTCGTCAATCTCGGAAACGACCTTGCGCTGATGCTCAAGGCCATGAAGTAACGAACCTATGGCGGAAAGAAACGATCAGGAGAGAACCGAAAGGGCCACCCCCAAGAAGCGTGCCCAGGCGCGCAAAAAGGGACAGGTCGCCCAGAGCCGGGAAATTTCTTCGGCCGCCATCCTGATCGGCGCCACCGGAGTCTTTTACTTCTGGGGGGCGCAGATGGTGGGGCACTTCACGGAATTCATGCATGCTTTCTACCAGAACATCGGCACACTGGACCTGCAACAGAGTTCGGTGCCTGTGCTGTTGTGGGAAATCATGCAGCAGGTTTTCTGGGTGCTGTTACCCCTGTTGGCGGTAGTCATCCTGGTGGCCGTGGCGGCCAACATTGCCCAGGTCGGCTTCCTGGTCATCGAGGAGCCATTCGCCTTCAGATTTTCCAAGCTGAACCCTGTTTCGGGCATCAAACGGTTGTTTTCGCTGCGCTCTTTTGCCGAACTGGTCAAATCACTGCTCAAGATGGGATTTGTCGGCCTGGTGGCCTTCGCCATGGTCAAGGGCCAGGCCGCTGCCATGCCCTCCCTGATGCAGGTGGGTGTGGCCGGCATCCTGGCCTTTTTCGGCCTGGTGGCCTTCAGGGTGTGCGCTTACACCTGCCTGGTCATGGTGGTGCTGGCGGCTCTGGACTACGCTTTTCAGCGCTGGCAGCACGAAAAAGACCTGCGCATGACCAAGCAGGAGATCAAGGACGAGTTCAAGCAGACCGAGGGCGACCCCAAGATCAAGTCTCGCATACGCGCCATCCAGCTGGAAATGGCCCGCCGCCGCATGATGGATCAGGTGCCGGAGGCCACCGTGGTGATCACCAACCCCACGCACTTGGCCGTGGCACTGAGGTTCGATGCGGGCACCATGTCGGCCCCCAGGGTGGTGGCAAAGGGGGCCGGGTTTGTGGCCGAGCGCATCCGCTCCGTGGCCGTCGAGCACGGGGTTCCCATAGTGGAGCAGAAGACGCTGGCCCGCAGCCTTTTTAAGGGGGTCGATATCGGAGCTTACATTCCGGCGGATCTTTACCAGGCGGTAGCCGAAATTCTGGCCTATGTGTACAGGCTCAGGGAACTCAAGGGGGCAGCGCGCCCGTAAGGTGAGGCAGTTATGGCCTACGACATGCAGAACACACTGATGGAGGGGACAACGCCGCTGTCGCGCAATACCGATATCATGATGGCCGCCGGCGTGGTCGGCATCCTGCTGATCATGATGATTCCGCTGCCCTCCATCATCCTGGACATGCTGCTCTCCTTCAACATCACCTGCTCACTGGTGATCCTGCTGGTGGGCATGTATATTCACCGGCCCCTGGACCTGTCCTCTTTCCCTTCCATTCTGCTGCTGGCCACCCTGTTCAGGCTTTCGCTCAACATTGCCTCCACCCGCATCATCCTGCTGCACGGCAGCGAAGGCCCCTTGGCCGCCGGCAGCGTCATTAACGCCTTCGGCAGTTTCGTGGTGGGCGGCAACTACGTGGTGGGGCTCATCGTCTTCCTCATCCTGGTGGTGATCAACTTCGTCGTCATTACCAAGGGCGCCGGCCGCATCGCGGAAGTGGCCGCCCGCTTCACCCTGGACGCCATGCCTGGAAAGCAGATGAGTATCGATGCCGATCTGAACGCCGGCCTGATCAACGACCAGGAGGCCAAGGCCCGCCGGGCCGAGATTGCCAGGGAGGCCGAGTACTATGGGGCCATGGACGGTGCCAACAAGTTCGTGCGCGGAGACGCCATCGCCGGCATCCTGATCACCCTGGTAAACATCATCGCCGGCCTGCTGATCGGTGTTTTTCAAGACCACATGAGCTTTTCCGATGCCGCCCAGACCTACACGCTGCTGACCGTCGGTGACGGGCTGGTGTCCCAGATTCCGGCCCTGGTGGTGTCTACTTCCGCCGGCATTGTTGTCAGTCGGGCCGGGTCCGAGGCCAGCCTGGGAAGGGAGATCTCTTCGCAGCTCATCACCCAGCCGCGGGCCATCGCCATTGCCGCTGTAGTGCTATTTGTCTTCGGCGTTTTTCCCGGACTGCCCACCATTCCCTTCCTGGTTCTTTCTCTCACCGCCGGTGCAATCGCCTACTACCTGTTCCAGGCCGAAAAAACAAGACGACAGGAAGAAGCCCTTCCCGTGGGTACAGCCGAGGAAGAGCCGGTGCTGGCGGCTGTAAAGCCATTGCCTCCGTTGGATATGCTGGCCCTGGAAGTAGGGTACGGGCTGGTTCCGCTGGTGGACATCGACCAGAATGGCGAACTGCTGGACCGTATCAAGTCTATCCGCCGGCAGTTGGTACAGGAACTGGGGATCATCGTTCCGTCCGTGCACATCCAGGACAACATGCAGCTTAAGCCCGGCGAGTACACCATCCTCCTCAAGGGCAACGAGGTGGCCCGCGGGGAACTGATGACCAGTTACTACCTGGCCATGAAGCCGGAGGCGGGCGACGAGCACGACATCGAGGGGCAGGCCACCCGGGAGCCCACCTACGGGCTGCCGGCGTTGTGGATACGGGAGAAAGACAAGGACGAGGCAATCGAAAAGGGCTACACCGTGGTGGATAATGCCACCGTCCTGACCACCCATCTAACCGACGTCATCCGGCGCTTTGCCCATGAGCTGATCGGCCGTCAGGATGTTCAGCAGATGCTGGATACGCTGGCCGAATCCCACCCCAAGGCAGTCGAAGAGCTGGTGCCCAACCTCCTGTCCCTGGGGGGTACGGTAAAGGTTCTGCAGAACCTGCTCAGGGAGCAGGTGCCCATCCGCGACCTGCTGACCATCGTTGAAACCCTGGCCGACTGGAGCCCCGTCACCAAAGACACAGAAGTGCTCACGGAGTATGTGCGCCAGGCCCTGGCCCGCACCATCAGCCGCTTGTACCAGACTGGCGACGGAAAAATAGTTGCCCTGACGTTGGACCCGGAACTGGAGCGTTTCATTGCCGAGGCGGTTAAATCCGCCGATCACGGCTCTTACCTGGCCATCGAACCGGATTTCGCCCAGAGGGTCATGAGCGGCCTGGCGGGCCAGCTGGAGAAGTTTTCCCAGCTGAGTTTGCAACCGGTTATCCTCTGCGGGGCACGCATCAGAAGCCATTTCAAAAAGCTGGCAGACCGCTTCATCCCCAATCTGGCGGTTCTGTCGTACAACGAAATCTCAAGTGATGTGACCATTCAAACTCTAGGCATGGTAGGACATCCCGATGCATATTAAGATTTTTGAGGCCGAGACCATGAATCAGGCACTGCTGCAGGTCAAACGCGAATTCGGACCGGAAGCGGTCATTCTTTCGGCACGCAGTGTAAAAGGAGGACTGCTGAGGAATCGCCGTGTGGAAGTCACCGCCGCCACCGACAGCCCTGCCCTGCAGATGAAAAAAAATCGGAAGGCCGGGGCAGCCGCCGGGCCTGTAGGAAGCAGATCCCTTGATTTCCCGACGCCGAGACCCTGGCAGGCCATGCAGGCCTACCGGCTTAAACCCTCACCTCCCGCCGCAGGGACCCGGCACCGACCAGCGGCTGCAGATCCCAAGGGGCTATCTGCGGTCGCCTACCGGGAAAACCCCGCTCTCCGCCGCCACCTGCGGCAGCAGGGCATCGGCCGGGAGCTGACCGATGAACTGGTCCGGGAAATGGCACTTTTCGATCCGGAGACCTCCCTCCGGGATGTACGCCAGGGGTTGGCTTCCGTGTTTGCGGAACTGGGATTGAACTGCGAGCGCATCCGCATCCGGCAGGGCGCGGCCACTGTGGCGGCCCTGGTGGGACCGCCGGGCGTGGGCAAGACCACCACGGTGATCAAGCTCGCGGCCCTGGCACGCAACCGGCTGGGCGCCGAGCGGGTCGGCATCGTCGCGGTGGATAATACCCGCATGGGTGCCGTGGAACAGCTCCTGAATTTCGCCGCCCTGGTGGGGGTGGAGGTTCATGTGGTGAGAAAGCCGGCCGAATTCGCCCGGGCACTGGCCTATTTCCGCAAGGCGGCCCTGGTGCTGGTTGACACGGCCGGGGTCAACAACGGTGACCGCAACCGTGTGCTGGAACTGAAAAACTTCTTCCAGCGTTGCCGGCACAGGGTAGAGATACACCTTCTGCTGGCGGCCAGTACCAAGGAGGAGGATATGCTGAAAATGGCCGAAAGTTTTGAGACACTCTCCTTCAGCCGTCTGCTGTTTACCCGGCTGGACGAATCATCCACCCACGGAAATCTGGTGGATGTCATGTACCATACACAGACCCCGGTTTCCTACTTTTCCCAGGGCCAGAATATTCCCGAGGATCTGAAAATCGCCACCCTCGAGAAGCTGGCGGATATTGTGCTGGCAGGCTGGGATCACGTTGAGGGAGCAGATCAGGATGAATCCACCGAGCGGCTGAAGTGGATGGCGGGCTGAGCGTGTCGCCGGCCATAGCGACGCGTGATCCGGCAAAAAGAAAAAATTCGTCTGAATCGGACCACCGTGTTCTTGCAAGGAAAATTTGATGCACAAACAGCAAACCGGAAACGTAATCCACCTCAGGGATCGACTCGTGGAGAGAAGGGGGCGGGATCTGTCTCAGGAAGGGTCGCAGAAGACGACTCCTACCAAGGTGATTACCATCACCAGCGGCAAAGGCGGCGTGGGCAAGACCAATATCGTAGCCAACCTAGGAATTACCATGAGCCAGCTCGGCAAGAGGGTCATGATCCTGGATGCCGATATGGGACTCGGAAATCTGGACATCCTGCTGGGCCTGGCACCCCGCTATAACTTTTCACATTTTCTAAACGGAAGCAGGAGCCTTGAGGAGGTAGTCGTCTGTGGACCGGAAAACATCCAGATACTGCCGGCCGCGTCGGGCATCGATGAGCTGACATCCATCAACGACGAACAACGTGCCAGGATACTGAGTGACCTGGATGGGCTGTTGGAGTCCGTCGACATTCTGCTCATCGATACAGCTGCCGGCATTTCCTCCAACGTTACCTATTTTGCTGCGGCGGCCCACGAAATCGTGGTGGTGGTGTCACCGGAGCCCACCTCCATCACCGACGCTTATGCCCTCATTAAAGTACTTTCGGTGAAGTACGATGCGCACAAGTTCAAACTGCTGGTGAACATGGCCGCCAATACCAAGGAATCCCAGGAAGTCTTCCGGCAGCTCAGCATCGTTACGGACAGATTTCTGGACGTGAATATCGAATATATCGGCTACGTCAAGTACGACCGCAACGTGGTTTCCGGCGTAAAACGCCAGAAGGCCGTCAGGCAGCTTTACCCGGAAACCGACGCCAGCCGGTGTCTGCTCTCATTGGCCCGCAAACTGTCAAATGCGTCACTGCCGTCTGCATCCAGCGGCGGTGGCAACGCTTCTTTCTGGGAGAATATCTCCCGGGATAAAACCGACTGAAGAGAGAGTTCCCATGAATTATTCAGCCGCAAGCCCGAAACATCCTTACAAGGACGACCTGAATCTGCGCAATCAGCTGGTAACCGAGTATTTGCCCCTGGTTAACCGTATTGTCCAGCGTTTTGCGGTTTACCTGCCTGCCAGCATAGAGCTTGAAGACCTGGTGCACGCCGGGGTCATCGGGTTGATTCAGGCCATCGAGCGCTACGACCCCTCGCGGGAAACCAAGTTGCTGACTTTTGCCACTTTCCGAATACGGGGCGCCATTTTGAGCGAACTACGGTCCAGGGATGTGCTGTCGCGTTCCAGCCGCAAGAAAGTGCGTGAACTGGAAAAAGCCTATCTCAAGCTGGAAAAGCGCCTGGGCCGTCAGGCCAGTGACGAGGAGGTTGCCGTGGAGCTGGGGATGAGTCTCAAACAGGTTCGACAGGTCAAGAAAATTGCCAGTATCTCCTTCATCAGCCTGGACGAAATCGGTTGTTCTTCGAAAAAGGACCGTCGTAAGATGATGGCCTACCTGGTGAACAACGAGGGAGACGATGCTCTCAGCCTGACCCGCCTGAAAGAATTGAAAGGCTTCGTGGCCAGAGCCATTGAGGATCTTCCGGAGAAGCAGAAGCTGGTGATTTCCCTGTACTACCAGGAAGAGCTGACCATGAAAGAGGTAGGGCATGTGCTGGGACTCACCGAATCGCGTATCTCCCAGATCCACACCGAGGCGGTGCTCAGCCTCAGAAAGCGGCTGCGCCGTGAAGGCCTCATCGACGATCCCTGACGCTGGCCCCAGTGGTGCCGGCAAAAGCAGGTGGTTTGGAAAAATTTGCCGGGCAAATTCGTGCAGCGAGAATTCATGAAATAATATTAATAATGATAAATCAAGAGGTTGTATAAATCGCAGAAACCTAGTGACATGGTACGGAAATTGCTGAAGGTATTGCTGAGAGCGGACATCTTTTGCGGTCGCTGCAACCGGATAACCACTGGATGCATCCAGCATCCGCCAAGGAGAACACAGCCATGAGCGGGAACATTGCCGGACTCGTGCCAGGCGCCATGATCTATGAAATCAAACTGGCTACCCTGGCCAATAATCTGTCCAACATGCAGACCATAGGTTTCAAGGCCGATGGTGTGGCACAGCTCACCGCCCTGCCGGAGTCCCAAAGCCAGGGATATACCGACCAGCTAACCGCTGCCCGACTGCCCGGCAGTTCGACGTCTCTCCTGCCGGTGGAAACTTACACCGATTTTACGCCGGGGCCGGTCCAGACAACGGGCAATCCGCTGGATGTATACATCGACGGCGATGGATTTTTTGCCGTCGAAACACCGGCAGGCACACGCTATACGCGCAACGGCTCCTTTACCGTGGACAGCGAGGAAAACCTGGTGACCCAGGAGGGATTCAAGGTGCTGGGGGAGGGCGGGTCCATTCAAATCAGCGGTGAACAGGTGACCGTGGACGCCGACGGCAACGTGATCGTGGACGGCGAGCAGACGGGTAAACTGAAAATCGTCGCGTTCGCAAACCCGCAGTCACTGGTCAAGGCCGGCAAGAACCTCTTCCGGCCGGTGGCCGGTGCAACCGAGAGTACTCCCGAAACGGTCCGTGTTCAGCAGGGTGCCGTGGAGGGCGCCAACGTCGACACGGTCCGTATCATGACCGAAATGATTGAAGTGCTGCGCGGATATGAAAGCTACCAGAAGACCGTTCAAACCCTGGACAGTGTGGAGTCCAAGGCGGTCAACGAGCTGGGCAGAGTGCGCTCCTGAAAAGAAAACGAATAAGCTCCACAGGAGGTTTCCATGAACAGGGCATTGTCCATTGCCGCATCCGGCATGCAGGCACAGCAGCTCAACGTCGATGTGATCTCCAACAACATCGCCAATCTCAACACCACCGGTTTCAAAAGGGGGCGGGCGGACTTCCAGGACCTGATTTACCAGACGCTGCGGCCGGCAGGTGTGTCCGCCGCCGAAGGCAGCCAGACGCCCACCGGCATTGAAGTCGGGCTGGGCACCATGCCCGTGTCCACCCAGAAGATTTTTCTGCAGGGCAGCCTCGAGCAGACCGAAAATACGCTGGACATGGCCATCGAGGGAGGCGGTTTTTTCCAGGTGCTGCTGCCCGACGGGGATACGGCCTACACCCGGGACGGCTCCTTTACCGTGGACAAGGACGGCAAAGTCGTCAACGCCCAGGGGTATACCTTGGAGCCTGCCATCACCGTGCCCACCGACAGCCTATCGGTTTCGGTGGCCCCGGACGGGACGGTTTCCGTCATCCAGGAAGGCCAGGTGGAGCCGTCGGAGATCGGCACCATCGAACTGGCCCGATTCGTGAATTCGGCCGGCTTGAGCAGCCGGGGTCGCAACCTGTTTCTGGAAACCGATGCTTCCGGTTCCCCGACCACCGCGGCACCGGGCGAAGACGGGCTGGGCACCATCGCCCAGGGTTATCTGGAGATGTCCAACGTCAGTGTGGTGGACGAGATGGTCAAGATGATTGCCGCCCAGCGGGCATACGAAACCAACAGCAAGGCCGTCAAGGCGGCCGACGAGATGCTGGAAGTGGCCAACAACCTGAAACGGTAACGATGGGACGGGTAAATGACCATACCGTGCGATAGAAGCCTCCCACTGAGAAAAACGGTGACCGGCGTTGCGGGCTGTCTGATGGGTGTTTTCATCCTGCTGGCCGCCGGCGCCGGGAGTTGCCGTGCCGATCAAGCCGTCATAGAGATATCCAGCCGGGCGACCGTGGACGGGAAGCTCATCCGGCTGGGAGACATCGCGCGTATCGGCCACGACGATGCGCGCCGCCGCACACTGCTCCAGGAAGTGGTCATCGGCAGGTCTCCAGCGCCGGGCAGTGCCAAGACCCTGGACAGCCAGTTTATCATGATGCGCCTGCAGCAGCACGGTGTGGACGCCTCTCGCATCCGGCTGCACATGCCGGCGCCAGTGACCATCGCAAGGGGATTTCAACGCGTGCCGACAACTCGGATAAAGGCGGCCGTATCCCGCTTCCTGACGGTCTGGAGATCCGCCCAGTCCGAAGACCTGCGCATCGGCGACATCCATATCGGTCGGGAGGCGGTTGTTTCCCCGGGCACACTGGAGCTGCGCGTGGAGCCGTTGAAACGCGGTTTGCCCAGGGGGCGGCTGCCGCTGAGAGTGACCCTGCTGGTAGACGGCCGGGTGGAAAAGAAAGTGTTCGCCACCGTGGATGTGGACGTGATGTGCCAGGCGGTTTTTTCCCGGCAGGTGCTCAAGCGTAACCACGTCATCGGCGAGGGCGACGTGGAACTGCGTCAGGTACCACGATCGGCGCTGCCCAGAAACTACATCGATAATGTGGCGGATATAATAGGCAAGAAAACCAAACGTAAAATCACCGCCTCTGCGGCCCTGCGCCCGGATATGGTGGAAATTCCCTGTCTGGTACACCGACGGGACGTGGTGGTCATCATGGCCAGCATGAAGGGCATGCAGGTGACCACCTTGGGGGAGGCCCGCCAGAAAGGGCGCCGCGGTGACCGCATCAAAGTGGTCAATTTGGACTCCAAGAAAACCGTGTACGCGCGGGTGGTGGACAGCAGCACGGTGGCCGTGGATTTTTAAGGAGAACGCATGAAAATGTCGGTAAACGCCGAAAAACCAACTGCCGGAGTGCTCTGGCGACTGTTCTGCCTGACGGCCTGTGCCATGGCCCTGGGTGGGTGTCTGGGGTCCGAGCAGCCCAAACAGGCCGCCCGGCAGAAACAGCGCATCATGGCTCAGGATCTGAGTGCCAAAATGCCGCGGGCCAACAGCACCGGCCGGGATGGATCGCTCTGGAACGACAACGGTCCACTCAACGAGCTGTTTGTCAATCCCAAGGCGGGGCGCATCGGGGATATTGTCACCGTAATGATCGTGGAGTCCTCGAAAGCCACCAACGAGGCCTCCACGGATACCCAGCGGGCCTCTGAATTCTCCGCCCAGATAGAAAAATTTCTGGGCCTCCAGAATGACTATCCCAAAGAAAGCGCCAATTTCAATCCTTTCGGCGAGATCAAGGCGGGCCTGGAAAGCACCTTCAAGGGCAAGGGGGCCACCAAACGCAGCGGAAAACTGGACGCTAAAATCACGGCCCGGGTGGTTGAAGTGCTGCCCGGAGGCAATCTGCGCATCAGGGGCTTTCGTCAGGTGATGATCAACAACGAGGCCCAACTAATCACGCTGACCGGTATCATCCGCCCCCGCGATATTTCGGTGGAGAACGTGGTGCTGTCTTCGCGTATCGCCGACGCCCGCATCACGTACAACGGCATAGGCGTTGTCAACGATCGCCAGCGTCCGGGATGGCTGGCACGCTTTTTTGACGTTATTTTCCCGTTTTAAGGACACCAACTTGCCTCCAGCGGGAGTGAAGATGTTATGAACCAGTTGAAATTACAAAGAAGAGGACCTAGAGCGGCGCCACGCTGCCTCATTCTCCTGGCGGTGGTGCTGGCGCTCATGCTGTCGTCCTTACCGGTGCAGGCCGCACGCGTCAAGGATATCACCGAGATCAAGGGCGTGCGCCACAACCAGCTGGTCGGCTACGGCCTGGTGGTGGGCCTCATGGGAACCGGCGACAAGGACAAGACCAAGTTCACCTTTCAGTCCCTGGCCAGCATGCTGGAGAAGATGGGACTGACCGTCAATCCCGAGGACATCAAAGTCAAAAACGTAGCGGCGGTGATGGTGACCTGTGACCTGCCGCCTTTCGTGCGCTCCGGAACCCGGCTGGACGTGCTGGTCAGTTCCATCGGTGATGCCGTCAATCTACAGGGGGGGACCTTAGTGTTCACTCCTCTGAAAGCCACCGACGGCAAAGTCTACGCCGTGGCCCAGGGGCCGGTCAGTACCGGGGGCTTCCGGCTGGCCGGTGCCGGTGCCGGAGTGCAGAAGAACTTTCCCACCGTGGGGCGCGTGGTGGAGGGTGCCCTGGTGGAAAGAGAACTGGCCACCGATTTCGGCCGCCAGAAGACCCTGACCCTCATGCTGCAGAATCCTGATTTTACCACCGCCAACCGCATCTCCCAGGCGGTCAACGCCGCCATGATGGGGATGCACCTGGCCAGCACGCTGGATGCGGGGACCATCGAAATCCTCATTCCGGAACGCTACCGCCAAAACCCGGTGGGGTTTGTCACCCTCATCGAAGGACTCAATGTGGTGCCCGACAACGAGGCCAAGGTGGTGATTAACGAACGCACCGGCACGGTGGTCATCGGAGAAAACGTGCGCATCTCGACGGTGGCCATCGCCCACGGCAACCTGAGCATGCAGATCCAGGAAAACCCGGAGGTCAGCCAGCCGCTGCCCTTTTCACGGGGAGGGGTGACAACGGTGGTGCCGCGCACCGATGTGACCGCCGTGGAAGGTAAGTCGCCGCTGTTCGTGGTCGATTCGGGGGTCAGCATCGGCGATGTGGTGCGGGCGCTCAACGCGCTGGGGGTTTCGCCGCGTGATCTGATTTCCATCTTCCAGGCCATGAAAGCCTCAGGGGCCCTGCAGGCCAAACTGGAGATTATATGATGGGGGGTGCGCTTGTAGGACCGGCGGCGCCGTCAAACGATACCAACGCCCGACGGTTGGAGAATATCCGCCGGGAGGTGGCCAAAGCCGGAAAAGATGACCAGGCCCTGCGCAGGGCCGCCGTCGAACTGGAGTCGCTTTTCATTCATCAGCTGTTAAAAGAGATGCGGGCCACCGTGCCCCACTCGGGGCTGACAGGAAGCGGCGCCGGACGGGAAATCCACACAACGCTCATCGACATGCAGCTGTCCCGCCAGCTGGCCAGGGAAGGGGGTATCGGTCTGGCGGAGCTTATTTTCAACAATCTAAAGGCGGTTGGGGAATATAGGTATCATTCGAATGCCAAAAAATTGACACTTACCTCTAAAGCTCTCTCCGACATTGACCGATAAATAAGTTGGGAACGATGAAGACAAATCACGGAAAAGCCGGGCCTGATATTTATTGCGGTTCGGTCTGCAGCGGCCGGAGCGGTTGCCCCGGGCGGCTGCATGCCGGCGGTAAGGGCCCTGCATCCGGCGGTCAAAGGAGGAGAGGGAAATGAAAGTGACCGGAAAAGACGACTCCATACACCTGGAAAATTATCTGAGGCAGGTTGGCGAAAAGCAGATCAGAGGGCATTCAAAAGCAGGTGCTTCACCGGGCAAAAATGCCGGACAGGTCCTCCAGGAAGATAAGGTGGTACTTTCATCAAAGTCGAAACAGATTTCGGAGGCGAAAAACGTGGTTACGGCTCTTCCCGATGTTGACAGTGCAAAAGTGGCCCGCCTGAGACTCCAGGTTTCCAGCGGAACCTACCATATCGATGCCCAGAAGGTCGCCGACAAGATGATTGACCAGTCGCTGCTGGACGACCTGCTGTAGATACCGTTCAGCATGAACCGCTCTGACGGCGGTCAGGGGGTTATCCATGAATAACTTGCTGCAGGAGTTCAGCCAGCTGCTAAACGAAGAGGGACTGCTGTACGGGGAGCTGCTGGAAGTCTTAAAAACCGAAAAAGAGTCCCTGCTCAAGTTGGACCTGAAGCAGTTCACCGGCGGTATGACGGTCAAACAGGACCTGCTGCTGCGGTTGCAGCACCTGGAGCGGCGGCGGAGTGAGGTGCTCAAGGACCTGGCCGGGGAGTTGGGCCTCCCGGCAAAGTCCTTGACCATGAAGCGCCTGGCCGCGCTATTGCCGGTGCCATGGGGGGAACGGTTTGCCGAGCAGCGCACCTGGTTCAAGGCGATTCTTACCAGGGTGCGCGCCTTGCAGCAGAGCAACCGGGACCTCGTAGACCACGGGCTCAAACTCACCCGCAATTCGCTGCGATTCCTGGAAGGGGGCCTGGCAGACTGCTGCGTTTATCATGCCGGCGGAAAAATGGAGAAAAACGCGGGGGCGGGACGGCTGCTTTCAGGAAGTGTATGAGATATACGGACCAGGAACGCTTCGCCGTGACAGAACCAGATGAGGCCGCCGTAGAGACCATCCGATCCCCAGGGAAATGAGAAGGGGCCTGTGCACCGGCCCGGGGGGAGCGAAAGTACGGCTTATGAAGCAGATCGTGGCGGTGGGGGACATGAAAGTTGGAAAGGACGGGGATATTCTCGTCACCCACGCACTGGGGAGCTGTCTGGGGCTGATCGTGTACGATCCGGTAGCCAGGGTGGGGGGGCTGCTGCACGCCATGCTGCCGCTTTCCAGGATCAATCCCCAGAAAGCCGAATCACACCCTTACATGTTTGTCGACAAGGGGGTGCCCCTGCTGTTTAACACCGTTTACCAGATGGGCGGCCAGAAAGAGCGCTTGATCGTCAAGGTCACCGGCTGCGGCAGCCCGTTGGGCAAGAACGCCATGTTCAAGATCGGTGAACGCAACTATACGGTTCTGAAAAAACTGCTGCGGAAAAACAACGTGCTGCTGGAAGCCGAAGATGTGGGCGGCACGGACAGCCGTACCGTGCATGTGGACATTGCCACCGGTCAGGCCATCGTCAGGATCAAGGAAAAGAGAAAAGAGCTGTGAAACGGCCATGTAAAGAGGAGATCATCGCCAGGATCGATGCCTTTCCAAGTATTCCCCCGGCAGCGGCCAAGATCCTCTCACTGCTGGACGATCCAGATACTTCAGCCCAGCAGATCGGCGAGATCCTGCGCTATGACCCGGGTCTCACGGCCAATATTCTGAAGCTGACCAATTCGTCCTACTTCGGTCTGCCCAGCAAGGTGGGGTCGGTCCATCAGGCGCTGGTCCTGCTGGGCTGGAAGAAATTGGCCCAGCTGATCCTGTCGGCCTGTGCCTCTGCGGTCATGGTCAGACCGGTGCCGGGTTACGATCTGCAGCCCGGTGAACTCTGGCGTCACTCCATTGCGGTTTCCGTGGTGGCCGAAGGGCTGTCCCGGGAACTGGGCATCACCGGCGTCGACGAGATTTTCACGGCGGCACTCCTGCACGACGTGGGCAAGCTGGTGCTGGGAGATTTCATCCACGAGAATACCGGCAGCGTCGACGATGAGTCCCTGCGGGAGGTCTCCTTCGAAAAAGTCGAACGTCGGCTCTTCGGCACCGATCATGCCGAGATTGGTGCCCGCATTTTAACCAACTGGTCGTTTCCGGAAAGCATCGTAGCTGCTGTGCGCTGGCACCATGACCCCGATGCCGCCGATGAAACCGGCTACTTGATCGATATGGTGCACATCGCCAACGTGTTGTGCCTCATGATCGGCATCGGCATCGGCCGTGAAGGGCTCCAGTATGCGCCCTCTGAAGCCGCTGCCCGGCGGCTGGGGCTCAGGAGTGGGCAACTGGAGGTGGTGGCGGCCCAGGCTGTCGGATGGGTGGCAGAGCTGTCCGAGAGCTTCGCGCTTCATTTCGAGGAGGAATTCTAGCAGAATGCGGAAAATGCGGCACCGGGGTGCATTCACCCCGGCCCAGAACGAAAAATCGTGCGTTGTTTTGGGTGCGCCAAAGCGGCCATAGAAAAAGGGTGGTGGATGGAGTGCCTGGCCTGGAACCTATTCAGGCCGCTGTTATCCAAGGTCTCCAACAGACCCGGCAGGCGGCCTGAACGGTGCCGGAGGAGGATGCATGTCAACGTTTTCATCGATTTTGAACATTGGCCGGAGTGCGCTGCAGGCCCAGCAGAAGGCGATTTCGGTAACCGGCAACAACATCGCCAACGTCAACACGCCCGGGTATTCCCGGCAGCGAGCCGAGCTTGTAAACGGGGAGGCAATCAACGACACGCCCGGCCAGATGGGCGGTGGTGTGAAGGTGGCCGCGGTCCGGCGAATGTACGATCGGTTTATCACCGGCGAAATCCGGGGTGAAAGCCAGGAGCTGGGAGAGTGGGAAGCGCGCAAACAGATTCAGGACCGTCTGGAGATCGTGTTCAACGAAACCGACGATGAAGGTCTGAACAAGTCCCTGCACGCATTCTGGAACGCCTGGCAGGACCTGGCCAACCATCCGGCCGGATCGGTGGAACGCTCCAACCTGGTATCCCGCGCCGAGGACATGACCGATCGCTTCCGGAACATGGCCGCCGATCTGTCGTCCATCGCCACGGAAGTCGAAGGGCGTATCGAGCAGGCCGTGGTGGATATCAATGAAGCCGCACAGGAGATCGCGCGGTTGAATGCAAGTATCCGCAGGGCCGAAAACCTGGGCCAGGAACCCAACGACCTCAAGGACCAGCGTGATGAAGCCCTGAAAACCCTTTCCAAACTGGCCGATGTAAGTACTGCCGAAAACGGGTCGGTCATCGATGTTACACTCGCTGGAGAAACACTGGTGGACGGTGACACCGCCTGGGAGCTTTCCTATGACGGGACCGATTTCATCGTTACGGATCCCGGCACCGGGACAGCCGACCCCATCGCCCATGGAGACATCACGGCGGGTACCCTGGGCGGACTGCTGGCCATGAAAAACGATGTCATTCCGGACTACGGTGATCGTCTGGATGCCATGGCAAGCCAGATTATCGACGCAGTCAATGCCCAGCATGCCGCGGGATGGGGACTGGACAATTCCACGGGCAGAAATTTTTTCGCCCTGACTGCCTCGTCGGCGGAAAACATCGCCGTGGATGCGGACATTCTCGACGATCCCCAGCGTATTGCCGCAGCGACTGCTTCGAGTTCTCTTCCGGGGGACGGCGGCAATGCGCTGGCCATTGCCGACCTGGCCTTCCAGCCGCTCATGAGCGGCGGCACGGAGACTTTTTCGGACTATTACACCGCTCTGGTGGCCGATGTGGGCAACGACACCCGGGCGGCCAACAGTCGCTACGATTTGCAGCAGGTCACCATGGGACAGCTGGAAGCTTACCGTGAGGAAGTTTCCGGGGTTTCCCTGGATGAAGAAATGGTCAACCTGGTGCAGTTCCAGAACGCCTATGCGGCTGCGGCCAAGCTGATCAGTGCCACCGACGAACTGCTGGACACCCTTATCAACATGGTGTAGCGAGTCAAACAGAACAGGAAAAGGCCCATGCGAATCACCCAGAATATGCAGGCAGCAGCGGCGGGCAGACACCTGGCGGCCAGCCGGGGTAAATTCAGCCGCGCCCAGCAGATGCTGGCCACCGGCAAGCGTGTGCTGAAACCCTCGGACGACCCGGGCGGGTCCAAAGCTATTTTACGCTTTCGCAGCCGGATTGCATCGGTGAAACAGTACCGGGACAACATCTCAGTGGGCCAGTCGCGCCTCGAAGTAGCCGACTCGGCTCTGGAATTGGTGGACAAGCTGCTGCACGAGGCCAGGAGCATCGCCGTCGAGTATCCCGGCGGATACGATGACAGCACCCGGCAGACGGCGATCGATGCGATCAAGGACATCTATGACCAGATCAAGGATATGGCCAACATGCGCCATGGCGATCAGTATATTTTCGCCGGTCATCGGTCGGATACACCCCCTGTTATTCGGTATGACAGTTACGACTACACTTGGTCGGGAGACGATGGTGATGTGCGCCTGGCCATCGGTGACGGCGTCCAGGTGAGTCTCAATGCAGGCGGAAAAGACCCTTTCGAAAATGGAGCCCCCCGGATTTTCGACACCCTCAAAAACATCATTGACGGTTTGGAGGCCGGAGATTCGAGCGCGGTGGCGGGCCAGGTTGACGACCTGGACCGGGCCATCGCCCAGCTGAGAGAGGTCCAGGGGGAATATGCGGCCACCTACGATCGACTCCAGTCCACCCGGACCCACTGGCAGAGGGAAGAGATGAATTTGGAGACCCTGCTGGCCGATACCGAAAATGCCGACCTGAACGAGGCAGCCGTGGACCTGCAGCTTCAGCGGATTGCATACGAGGCCGCGTTGTCGGCCACCTCCCGGGTCATTTCCCAGACGCTGGTGGATTTCCTGAAATGATCAACCGCAAAATTGCGGGAAGGTAGCTACGATGCCGCAAGCGACCACCATCGGCAAGAGGCCACGAACAAGGAGAAACGGGCGGACACCCGTGACGGTTCTGATGGCCTTGGGGATGCTTGTTCTGCTGGCCGGCCCGGCCAGGAGCCTGACCGGTGAAGAAATCCAGAAGCTGCACCGGGCGGGCATCAGGGGCGATCTGCTGCAGACCATCATCCGGGAAAAAACCGTTGAAACCCGCTCCCTGACCGTCGACGAGTTGATTGCCCTGAAAAAAAGCGGCCTCACCGACGGCCAGATCAAAGCGCTGGTGATCGAAAAGTCGTTCGTCCGCAGCCGGCATCCGGTACATTACGGCGAGGATACGCGGGGCATAAAGTCACTCAGTATTCAGGATATCGAAAGGCTCAAGGCCAGGGGCGTCAGCGACGAGATCATCCGTGACCTGATCATCGCCAGCACGCGCAATGCCGACGCGGAAGAGCGCCAGCGGGCGTGGCGCATGCTGGACAATATGCGCCTGTATGTTTACTGACCCCGAATATCCGCAAACTCAACCGGGACGAGGTCGACAATTTTAGCATAATCGGCCAGGGGGATGCCCAGCTTTCCCAGACACCACGCCACCTGGGTGGCATGCTGCCCGCCCAGGTTGAAGCCGGCGTGAAAACTCGTCATCAGGTGGTTGGCCAGCTGCACCAGGATCAGCAGCGACGAGCTGTCCGTTGGATCGTCAATGCGGTGGTGAAAACCGATGGCATCTGTGAGAGACTGCGGAAAGGCCCATTTGCGGGCCAGTTGAAAACCGACCCGGGCGTGGTCAGTGCCGAAAATCTCCTGTTCCGCTGTGAGGAAGTCCGTTTTTTTATCCTGCAGGCGGCGGTAGAAAAGCGGATAAACATCGGCGACGAACTGGTCCAGCACGACCTTGCCTATATCGTGCAAAAGGCCGGCCGAATAGGCTACGGCTGGTGCCGTCATCCCGGTCAGGCGGGCAATACGCTCCGCGGTGATGGCGGTTCCCAGTGAGTGGGAAAACAGGCCGCCCTTGCACAGCGAGTAGCCCTGTACATAACGGCTGAAAAAATCTTCGATGATGGACGAGATCACCAGCTTGACGAACAGGTCCCGGCCCAGCATGATGATGGCGTGATCGATGGTTTCGATTTTCCTGCCGCGGTTGTAGAAGCTGGAATTACACAGCTGCAGTGTTTTGGCGGCGATGACCTGCTCCTGGCGTACCTGATCGGCGATGATCTGGACGTCGTAGTTATCGTCGTCTAGCGTGTTGAGAATCTCCAGGGCGATCTGCGGTATGGGCTGCAGGGCATCGATGGCCGCCTGAATGTCTCGGCTCGTCGGCGGCGCAATGGCCTCTTCGGATGCGGGCCGGTCCTCCAGGGTGGGATGGATGGACGTTTCCCAGCGGTGTGTGTCCAGGCTCAAACGGCAGGTGAGGTAACCGCTGGTTTCGGCCTTCTCGAGGGGAATTTTGTGTTTATCCAGAAACGCCCGCACCACCGATTCGGTTCGTCCGCCGGTATTCAGGGAAAGATCCATCTCGGCCAGGGGTCTGACCAGGGCGCCGCCGGCAATACAGGCCTTCAGCTGGTCCGGATCCGCTCCCGCATCCAGCAGTGCCTCCAGGAAAAGAGGCAGGCCGGTGGTGGCGTATTTGGCCGGATCACCGACGGCATCGGCCGACACCGGCTCGGGCAGCAGCAGGTGCGCCAGGCCGCCCACGTTGTTGGTGGCGTCGTACACGGCCACACCCACACAGGTGGCCAGATAGGCCTCCAGTATCATGGGCTTGCGCTGGCTGACATAAAAAGTGCCGGCATTGACGTGGTATCTCTGTAGCTGAAACATGGATTATCCTTTTTTTGGACAGATATCCTTTTTTAATCCTAGCGGCCCCGAAAGTCAATGAAGAGAAACACCTCTCCCGGCATCGACTGCCACCGCTGTCGCCACTACTTCGTTACCTGGAATCCGCAATTTCCCCACGGCTGCCGGGCCATGGGGTTTCGCTCCAGAGTTCTGCCATCGTGGGAAGTGAAGATGGCCTCGGGAAAACCCTGTTTGTCATTCAGGCGCCGACAGGGGTGCAAAGAGAAGCGACCGGCGGAGGGAGTCACCTCTAAAGCCGTATGTGCCGACCCTAAAGCCGCCTGCCCGAATGGCCGATAACACGTTGTGAGGGTTCAATTTTCTTTCCAGCAGTAAAGGGCTTCACCATGCGGAGCAGTTTCAGGCGGCATCAGAATCAAAACGGGGGAAAGCCTGCCATGGCAGAGGGCTTTGCCGTGCTGATGCTGGAAGCCATGGAGATGCCTGTTTTGCTTGTAGAACGGGATTTTGTCATCGGCTACGTCAACCGGGCGGCGGCCGAATACATGCAGCGACCGGCCGCCGAACTCATCGGGCAGCACTGTTTCGAGCACTGGGCGCGGCGATCGGAGCCCTGTGGGGACTGCCCGGCGGCCAAGGCGTTCGAGTCGGGACAATCCCATAGGTTCAGGCATGCCACGCCGGACGGGCGCATCTGGATGATGCAGGCCAGCCCGATCTTCGGTGATGCCGGCGGTGTCCTGCAGGTGGTGGAGACCGCCTGGGATATCACGGAAGTGGAGGAGAGGACAGCCGAACTGGACCGGCGCAGGAGTGAACTGGAGGCCTTGGTGGACAACCTGTCGGATCTGACCTGGCTTAAGGGCCCTGACGGACGGTATCGACTGGTCAACCGCGCCTTTGCCGATGAATTCGGCCTGTCCCGGAACGAGATCCGCGGAAAGACGGACAGGGATGTCTGGCCGCCGGAAATGGCCGATCACTTGCGCAAACAGGATCTGGAAGTGCTCAGCGCCGGCCGGGCGGTTTGCGAAGAAGCCTCATTTACCGATTCCAATGGTATCGAAGGGTGGATCGAAACCCTGGTGAGTCCGGTTTTCGGAGATGGCGGCGAGATCGTGGGTATCGCGGGTGTGGCCCGTGATATCACGGCCCGTAAGCACGCCGAGCAGGAACGCACCCGCCTCCGGGCGGAGATTCAGCAGGCCCAGAAGATGGAGGCCATCGGCACCCTGGCCGGCGGTGTGGCCCACGATTTCAATAACCTGCTGATGGCCATCCAGGGAATGGTGTCCTATCTGCTCTTCGACCTGGATGCTTCTCACCCGCATTACAAGGGGCTGACACAGATTGAAAACCAGGTGAAAAACGGCGCCAAGCTTACCGGGCAACTGCTTGGTTACGCCCGCAAGGGCCGCTTTGCAATCAAGCCCATGGACCTGAACCGGCTGGTGCGTGAAACCGCCGAGACCTTCGGTCGTGCCCGGAGGGAGATTGTCATTCATACCGACCTGGCCCCCGATCTTGCGGCCGTGGAGGCCGACCAGGGGCAGATGGAGCAGGTTCTCCTGAACCTGTACATCAATGCCTGGCAGGCCATGGCCAGCGGAGGTGAGCTGACCATCGGCACGGCCAATGTTTCCCATGAAGATATTGCCAGTGTCCTCTATGAACCCAAACCGGGACGCTATGTACGGCTTTCGGTCACCGACACCGGAGAGGGCATGGATGAGAAAACCCGTCGGCGCATATTCGAGCCTTTTTTCACCACCAAGGAGATGGGCCGGGGAACGGGACTGGGGCTGGCCACGGTTTACGGGATCATCAAGGGCCATCACGGCTATATAGAAGTGGACTCGAAAAGGGGCCGGGGCACGACATTTTGCATCTACCTGCCGGCTTCCCGCCGGACGGCCGCCAGGGAAAAGACGATTCGCCGGCCGCGGGTGGTGGGCAAGGGTACGATCCTGGTAGTGGATGACGAGCAGATGGTGCTGGAGGTCAGCTGTGCCCTTTTCGAGAAACTGGGCTTTACTGTTCTGCGGGCCGACAGCGGTGAAGAGGCCGTGGCCGTCTTCAAAGCCCATGCCGATGCCGTCGACCTGGTGATTCTGGACATGATCATGCCGCAGATGAGCGGTGGGGAGGTCTTCGACATTCTCAAAGGGCTGAAGCCGGATGTCAAAGTGCTGCTGTCAAGCGGTTATGCCCTGGACGGGCAGGCCGAGGAAATCCTGGCAAGAGGTTGCGCGGGTTTCATCCAGAAACCCTTCGACATCCACGAGGTGGCCCGCAGGATCAACGAACTGCTGGAATGAAGAAAAGGATGCTCAGGGTTTTTCTTTGCTTTTTTTAACTGGCGGCGGCGTTTCCTTCTTGCGAAACCACACCGCCAGGGTGAGTACGGCCAGATAGGTCGAAAGGAAAACGTAGAGCTGGTCTCCCGTGTTCCTCGCCAGCAGAAAGTAAATGATGGTACCCAGGATGAGGAGTTTTCTGATCATCAACATGTTCCCGTGAGGGCCGGCTGTTGCTGTACGATGAATACGAGGCGCTGCCATAGTGCTGAACAGGCCCTTACTGATAACTATCGGCCGCCCCGGCCGTAACTTGAATGTCTTGGCATGATGTCGAAAAGTCTTGCGATAATCGTCATGATACTGCTGCTGGCGGGTGTGGTGGCAGCGGCCGCTGGCGCACTGGTGACCGGGGATACGAGCGTGGACGACATCAAACAAATAGCCTCCCGGCTCAATCGGAGCGGCCGGCGGCTGCTGGACCTGCGCCAGAATCTCCAGCAGATCCTGGCCAGCGATGTCTCCAAGGATGTCAACAGCCTCAGCAGTCAGCGTCTGATAATGAACTCCCTGAGCCTGCTGGCGACGAGGTTCCAGTGCGAAGCCAGGCTGATGGGGGTTGCGCTGCTCATCAGGAAGGAGTACGTAGATTTTTTCCGACAGCGGCGCTTCGAGGAACTCAAAGCCCTCGGGGAAATCACCGGCTACACCCTCGAAAGCATGAAGGCCAATTATGGCAAGGTGACCAATAACGCCGCCCTGCATATGATCGATCTGGGATTCGATGCGGTCTCCCAGGGGCAGGCGGCCATCGATCAAGGCCTGAAGTATTATCGTAAACAAAACCTAACGCCAAACGGGAAAGCGCCATGAGGGACCCCATGGAGTTGGAGAAAAACAAGCGGGCCTTTACGCGGGTGGATGCCTGTATCTATTTTGGCTACGCGCCTCTTTCCCATCTACCGCGGCATTGGGAGAAGACGGCGCGGCTGCATCTGAGCCGGGGGACTGCGGAACTGCCCGGTGCCGTGGACCTTTCCGAGCCGGCCGGCATGTTCCGCCTGATGCATGCCGCCCTGGCCGAAGTCAAGGAAGATCTGCAGCTTATTAAAAACCATCTGGGTATCGAAGAATCCGCCCTGCAGCGCCGCGAAATGGAGATCAGCGGTTCCGGACTCAGTTTCAGCGGTCCCGAAAAATTTCCTGCCGGACAGCTTCTGGCGCTGTCCCTGGTACTGCCTTTTGAGCTCCCCATACACGTTCGGGCAGTGGGCGAAGTCATCGACGTCCCCGAAGCGACCAACGGCCGCGAATTCCTGAACCGCCTGAGATTCGTGGTCATACATGAAGAGGATCGGGAACTGATCGTCAAGTACACCTTTCAGCGGCAGCGTGAACTTATCAATATCAGCAAGACCCAGACCGAAAGTGAATGAAGGAGACAGTCACGTGCCGCTGTTTGCCAGAGCCAGATCCGACGACCCGACCCTGGACCAGAAATTCGTCCACAGCCTGAAAGAAGAGCTGGCCAGCCGGCAGGAGCGCAATGTGTTTCTGCTGGAGACGGTCAGGTCTTTGCTGGTTTTTTTAAAAGATTTTTCCATGGATCTGAACGACCAGGAAGTCGACCCGCAGCGGTTCAGGCAGGAAATCAACGGTCTTTCAGAAAAGTTCGCCACCACGGGAAAAACCCGTTCACTGGCGGCCGTGTATAGAAAATACAGGAAGAAGATTTACGTCTTCATCACGGGGCAGAAAGCTTACCTGGCAGCACGCGAGGCGGAGCTGAAGGAGATCATCGATCTCCTCACCAGGGCCATGGCGACCCTGGATGCCGACAACCAGGTATTCAACCAGGCGGTATATCAGCAGACCGAGAAAATCGAGGAGTTGAGACAGCTCGATGATATCCGCAAGATCAAGGACTCCCTCAGTATAGGCGTCAGCCGCTTGAGAACGGCGGTGCGTGAGAAGCGGATGAGGGACAGCCGCCGACTGGAGAATCTTTCCAAACGGGTCAAAACCCTTAACCGGGAGCTGGAGGCCACCAGGGCGGAGTCCATGACCGACGGCCTCACCGGGGTATACAACCGCAAAGCCCTGGACGGGTATCTGATCGATCTGGTGGAACGGAACCTGGCCCGCAGAGAACCCTTCTGCCTGCTGTTGCTGGACATCGACGACTTCAAGGCCGTCAACGACACCTTCGGTCACCAGGTGGGTGACCGGGTGCTGATTGCCGTAGCCCGGCAATGTCGGACCATCATCCGGGATGACGATTTCATCGGAAGGTATGGCGGCGAAGAGTTTGCCGTCGTCATTCCGGGGGTTTCCCTACGGGTCGCCCGCAAGCGTGCGGAGCAGCTCTGCCGTAAAATCGCCGACACCCGCTACGAATTGGACGAAGAACACCAGCGTGGGGTTCTGGGGGTGACGGTGAGCATCGGCGTCAGCAGCTACCGCAGAGGCGACACGGTTTCAGCCGTCGTCGCCAGGGCGGACAAATCGCTATACGCGGCCAAGGCAGGCGGAAAAAACCGTGTGGCCACTGAGAAGCAGTTGAGCTGATCCACGCCTACAGCCCACTTGACATATTCCCTCTCAAATGATTATTTTAAAATAAAAGCCTCTGCGGACGAAAGGTATGTGCCTGTTCTGACGGAACCTGCCTCTCATTACCGTTGTAATGATATGATTTCCCGACCGGGCGTCTCTTCCTGTTCTGGCTGTTTTTTCTCCAATTGCACGCATTCTCCGTTGATGTCCGCTTCCCTAAAGAAGGGAATGCTTCTGTTGCGGCGCTGCCCGAGTTGTTCAACTTTTTAAACCACTCAGCGATGGAAGGAGGACACCATGGACAGCCTGAAGATTCTTCTGCCCTTCAGCTTTACCGCCTACGACCTGAGAGCCCTGGAGTTTATCAGACAGACCTACGTCCATCGCGGCGATGTCAAAATCACGCTTTTCTTCGTCTACACGCCGCCTCCCAAAATCGACAGGAAAGACAGTCCCGTTCTGGATCGCATGGCCGCCGACCTGGTTTATCTGGAACGGGTTGTCGAGGATCAGAAAAATTCCCTCGAAGACGCTCGTCGCCGGCTGATCGATGGTGGATTCCCGGAGTCAGGCGTGGAATGCATTTTTACAGCCCGTAAAAAGGATATAGCCAGCGAAATCGTAGACCAGGCGAACCAAGGCGGGTTCGACATCGTGGTGCTGCACAACAAGCCGCGCCGGGCCACGCGTTTTTTCAGCGGCACGGTGTACAGCCGTGTGGTCCCGGCCCTGAGCGCCAAGACGGTATTCGTGATTACGTGATTACCCGTTGCCAGTCGCAATGGCTTCAGCAGGCGGCCTGTGGAAGTGCGCTTCTACACGCCGGAAGAGGAGGAGGGCTTTATGACCAGCCATGACAAAATAGATATTGATATTTTCAAGATTATCAGCCGATCCATCGCCGAGTCGGACAGCCTCCAGGATATGTCCGATCACCTCACCCAGCTGCTGGTGGGTGCCATGGGGATCAAGGGGGCCACTCTTTTTGTGCTCAACCCGGAGAGCGGCGAACTGGAGATTCTGTCAAGCACGGGCCTGAGTCTCAACTACTTGAACAAGGGACCCATTCTGATAGAGCAGAGCATCGATCGCCAACTCAGGGGCGAGCCCATTGTCATCGGAGACATTTCCAGGTCTGACCAACTCCAGTATCCCGAAGATGCCAAAAGAGAGGGCATCGGTGCCATCGTCTCGGTGCCGGTTCAGATCAGGGGAAAAATCATTGGCCGGCTGCGGTTGTATCATTACGAGCCATGGAAAATATCCGAACGCGACCTTGACTCTCTGCAGTTGCTGGCCGAGATCATCGCCGTGGCCATGGAGTATACGCGCATGTCAAATATTCTGAGGTTTATCAAGTCGCAGGTGGATGAAGTGAGTGGCGAGAGCGCTTTCTAGCGCCGTTTTCCATGGCCATGATGACGCCTTTTCCCTGAAACTTTCCTGATAACGGCGTGATGTTGACGGCAAAGGGGTGGCCCGGTACGTGCCCCGGTGCGACGGTCTGGGGGGTTCCGGATAAAAGGACCGACCTGACGCCAGCGATGATGGGATCCGGGAAGTAATCAGACAGCCTGCGGCCCACCTCGATGCGGCGACCGCGAATCTCCAGAGAGCTGAGATGGCGGTTGACCAGGACGATGAGACCCTCGGCGCTGACGCCGATGATGGGAAGGGGCAGGTCTTCCACGATGGCGTGGGAAAGCTCCAGGGCCTGGTTTTGAATCTCGAGCACGCGGGTACGCTCCCTCACGGCCTGTTCCAGGTTTTCGTTGATCTGCCGAAGAGCCTCATTCTGTTCCATCACCTGCCGGTTGAGGGCCCGATTGGTTTGAACAAGATCATAGTGTTCCAGGGCCTTCCGGATTTCAATCTTCAGGTCGCGATCGTTCCACGGTTTCAGGAAGAACTTGTAGAGGTGTCCCTTGTTGATGGATTCGGTGATGGCGTCCACGTCGGTGAATCCGGACAGAATGATGGGGATGATGTCCGGATAGCTGGCTTTGACCTGGCTCAGAAAGGTGATGCCGCTCATGTCTGGCATGCGCTGGTCGCAGATCACCAGCTGAACCCGGTGGTGATCCAGAAGCTGCAGGGCTTCGGCCGCGCTGCGGGCGGTCAGCAGCCTGTAAGGCTCTTTTCTGAACAGGCGGCGCAGTGAACTCAGGATGTTGGGTTCGTCATCGACGCACAAAACCGTGTGAAATTTCTCCGCCATTTTTCCATTCCAGATGCGATGTTCGGCGCTCCTCAAGACCCCAGGAAAAACCGGCAGGCCGATGCGATCTCCTCGCGGGTCTGGGGATACCACGCCGCCATATCCTGCAGACAGCCGCCCATTGTGTTCAGAGCCAGGGGGTGAAACCGTTGCGGATCGGGCATGGCGCCGTTGTCGCCCGCAACGCTGTTGGCGATGACATCGGCGGCATGGACGATGAGCAGCAGATTCAGATCGGTCACTTCCTCCTCTATGTCATGGTGGTAACCAATGGTCTCCACCAGGCGGGCGGGAAGCTGCCAGCGCCGGGCCAGATAGGCGCCGATATCGGCATGGGTGACCGCCGCTTCCTGCCGTTCGGCTACATGGAAGGGGCAGGCCTCCTGCCGGGTTCTGGACCAGCTTCTGATAAAAAGATCACGGAAGTGAAGGTACATCACCAGTTTGCCCACATCGTGCAGCAGGCCGGCGGTGAAAGCGTCTCCGGCATAGTGCAGATGACTCTTTTCGGCCAGATGTTTGCTGGTGACGGCGACCGATATGGCATGTGACCAGAACTGGGTGACATCGAAACCTTCCAATTCCCGCTTGCCGGGCATCGCCTGGATTACGGCCACGGAAACCACCGCGTTGCGTATGGTGTTGAAGCCCAATAGTACTACAGCGTGGGATATGTTGCTGACATTGGAGCGCAGCCCGAAAAAGGCGGAGTTCACCAGTTTGAGAATGCGTGGTACCATGGCCTGGTCTTTTTCGATGGTCTCGCAGACGGCTTCGATGGGCGTGTCGTAGTTCTGCAGGAGCTGCCCCACCTCCAGGGCCACCGCCGGCAGGGTCGGCAGGTCATCGATGCGGTCCAGTCGTCGGAAGAATTCCGCCTGTTCGGCAATGGGGTTGTGGGCGTGCAGCGTGGTCATCGTCCGGTTACCGCAGCGCGTGCTGCAGACCCATCACTTCCTCTTCGATATGCAGCGGAAGAGGGTTGCGATTCGGTTTCTGCATCGCCAGGAAAGCCCTCAGAATTTCAGGGTCGAAGATCTTTCCGGAAAAGACCTCCATGGCGGCCAGCGCCTTTTCGGGTTTCCAGGCCGGTTTGTAGGGACGTTCGTGTATCAGTGCATCGTAGACATCGGCCACGGTCACGATGCGTGCCGCCAGGGGGATGGCCTCGGCCCTGAGTCCGTCGGGATAACCGTTGCCGTCCCAGTGTTCGTGGTGATGGCGTGCGATCTGCCGGGCGGTGGCATAGAAAGGCTTGTGGCCCAGAATGCGTTCTCCGACCACCGTATGGGTCTGCATGAGGGCGAATTCGCTGTCTGTCAGGGGTCCCGGTTTTTTCAGAATGTGGTCCGGGATATGGATTTTGCCCACATCGTGGAGGATGCTGGCGAAGCTGATTTCTTCGGTCGTGTCTGTATCCAGGCCCAGCTGTCGGCAGATGCGGCCGGTGGTCTGCTGGATGCGCCGGATGTGATTGCCGGTCATGTCGTCCCTGGCTTCCGAGGCCATGGCCAGCATCAGAATGCCCTCGCGCACCGCCTCTTCCAGTTGAGCGGTTCTTGTTCGGACGAGGTTTTCCAGGTCATCGTTGATGGCTTTCAGATCTTCGTTCTGCTCGCGGGTAAGCTGCTGCAGCCGGCGGTTTTCTTCCAGCAGGGCGTGGTGGTCGAAGGCCCGGTCGATGCAGCCCTTCAGAACGGCATCGTTCCAGGGTTTGGTGATGTACTCGAAGATACGGCAGCGCTTGATGGCAGCCATGGCGTTTTCCAGGCTGCCGTAGGCGGTCATCAGTATTCTGATGACACTGGGCCGGCGTCGTTTGACTTCTTGGAGGAAGGTGATCCCGTCCATTTCCGGCATGAGGTGATCGGAAATGACTACGCAGATATATTGGCGCTGCAGGAGGTCAAGCCCCTCCATCGCCGAGGTGGCGGTGTACACGCGGTAGTTCTCCCCTCTCAGCAGTCTTTTCATGCTGTGGAGCACGTTTTTTTCATCGTCGACAATGAGAAGGGCTCTTTCAGGCTGCATGCGGGCCTCCCCTGGAGGCGTTATGGCGATGGCCTTTTTCGGCGTTAACGGGTATGCAGATGGTAAATGTGGTGCCCTGACCGGGTATGCTGGCCACTTCGATGCTTCCCCGATGGCTCTTGATGATGTGGTAGGCCACGCTCAGTCCGAGGCCGGTGCCTTTGCCCACCTCCTTGGTGGTAAAAAAGGGGTCGAAGATCCGGTCCAGTGCCTCCGGTGCGATTCCCTGACCGTTGTCCGAGATTTCCACCACCACGTGATCTCCCGCATCCCTGGTGGCAATACGGATGGTACCCTTGCCCTCGATGGCCTGCGCCGCGTTGACCAGGATGTTCATGAACACTTGGTTGAGCCGCTGGGGATAACACCTGACTTCCGGCAAGGGGTGAAACTCCCGCACGACTTCGGCCTTGTATTTGAGTTCGTTCCAGGCGATGTTCAAGGTGCTTTCGAGCCCGCTGTTGATATCGGCCGCCTCGAACTCGTCGCCGTCCAGGTGCGCAAAGTTTTTCAGGTCCGAGACAATGCCGATGACCCTTTCGATCCCTTCCAGGGACTCCTCGATGACGTTGGCGCAGTCTTCCAGGATATAGCCGAGATCGATCTCGGACCGGATGCTGGCGATATCGTCCAGCAGCCGGGCCATGCGCTTGTCCGGCTCTCCATCGTTGCGGACCATTTCTTCCAGACGCAGATAAGCGGTCAGCAGCCGGGTCAGATCATTGCCATAGTCCTTCATGGCATTCAGATTGCTCTTGATGTAGCCCACGGGGTTATTGATTTCGTGGGCCACCCCGGCCGCCAGTTGGCCGATGGAGGCCAGTTTTTCGGTTTGCAGCAGCCGGCCCTGGTTGTTCGCCAGCTCCCGCAGTGAGGCTTCCAGGGAGGCGGTACGTTCGGCCACCAGATTTTCCAGCTGGCTGTCTTTTTCCATGGAACCTTTCGTCCAGGGCAGATGTACGGATATCGGTTTGCCTACCCTCTGCTATCGGTAAAAAAGACGCGATACTTTAGGCTTGGGCCAGCAGGGCTTCTATCTTGGAGAGGATCTGGGAGTCGGTGCTGTGTTTCAGGCTGATGGCCCCGGCGGGGCACTCGGCGGTGCAGATGCCGCAGCCCATGCAGGACGACGGCGGGATGCAGGAGACGCCTTCTGCAGTGATATAGGGCGCACCGTAGGGACACACGCGCACACACACCAGACAGGCGGTGCAGCGGTCGGCGTCGACTTCGGCCACCGCCGCCGAGGTGGTCATGGTGTTCCGGGACAGGATTTTGACGGCCTGCTGGCCTGCGCTCCTGGCCATGGTGAGGGTCTCTTCGATGAAGCGCGGGCTGTGGGCCAGCCCGGCCAGAAAGACCCCGGGGGTGGCCATCTCCACGGGCCGCAGCTTGACGTGCGCCTCCAGGAAAAATCCTTCTTCGGAGACGGGCAGCTTGAGCAGTCGTCCGATCTGTTCGGCTTCGGGATTGGGGCGAATGCCGGTGGAGAGCACCAGCAGGTCAGCGTGGATGCGAAACGGTTGATGGGTGCTGCGGTCGGTGAAGTCTACCTTCAGATGATCATGGGTGCCGGAGACGACAGGGGGCGCCTGGGGGATGAATCGGAAGAAAAGCACGCCACTGCGTCGTGCCTGGAGGTAGTAAAGTTCCTTGAAGCCGAAGGTGCGAACATCGCGGTACAGCACGGTGACGCGGGCAGCGGGATTGAGCTCTTTGATGCGGATGCTGTTCTTGACCGCCGCCGAACAGCAGACCCGGCTGCAGAAGGTGAAGTGCTCGTTGCGCGAGCCCACGCACTGAATCATGGCGATGCTCTTCAGGCTGCGGGCCCAGTGGGGCTCTTTTTTCAGCCGCCGGGCCAGCTGTACCTGGGTCATCACCCGCGGGTCCTGGCCATAGAGATATTCCCGGGGTTCGTAGGCCTGCCCGCCGGTGGCGACGATCACGGCCCCGTAGTCGATGCGATGCTTCCGCCAATCGGTGCCGTCGGCTTGGCGGATGGTTCCGGAAAAGGCCCCCATGTGCCCCCCGTGGTCTGTCAGCCGGCTGTTGGTGTACAGGCGGATGTGGCGGTGGTTGACCACGCGTTCTTTCAGCAGGCGGATCATGCCGGCCGGCGAGTTGCCCTCCAGCGTTTCGGTGAGGTCGCGGGCGAATCCGCCCAGTTCGGCCTCTTTTTCCACCAGGTGTACGCTGTAGCCCTGGTCGGCGATGGTCAGGGCCGCCGTCATGCCGCCGATGCCGCCCCCGATGACCAGCCCGTCCTTGCAGACCTCGAAGGAAGGGTCGGTGAGCGGTTCCAAGCGGGCCGCCCGGGCCGCACTGGCGCGGATGAGATCCATGGATTTGCGGGTGGCCTTTGCGGGGTCATCGCCGTGCACCCACGAACACTGGTCGCGGATGCTGGCCAGCTCGAACAGGTAGGGGTTCAGGCCGGCTTCGCGCAGGGCGCCCCGAAAAAGGGGTTCATGGGTGCGCGGCGAACAGGCGGCCACCACCACCCGGTTCAGCCGGTGTTCCTGAATGAGCGCCACCAGCTGGTTGAGGGTGTCGTTGGAGCACGAGAACATGAAATCGGCGGCATAGGCCACGTGGGGCAGTTTTTTCACGTAGTTCACCACCCGCGGGATGTCCACCACGCCGGCGATATTGGTGCCGCAGTGGCAGACAAAAATACCGATGCGCGGTTCTGGGTCGATGGCCGTTTCCCGGGGCGGGGGCTCGACAACGATGTCCTGCCCGCGGGCATCGCTGATCAGGGCCGAGGCGGCTGCCGCCGCCGCCCCGGCCTGAATGACCGTCTCGGGGATGTCCTTGGGCGTCTCGGCGCTGCCGCAGACAAAAATGCCGGGCGAAGAGGTGAACACCGGCCGGTCGAACTCGGTGGCCACGAACCCGTATGGGTTCATCTCCAGTTCCAGCATTTTGGCCAGATCGGAAAAATCCTTCGTGGGTTTGAACCCCGAGGACAGCACCACCATTTCGTACTCTTCTTCCACCTTGCGCCCCAGGTGGTGATCGAAGGTTTCAATGACGAGATTGTCGTTTTCCGGGTTCAGGTAGACCTGCGAAATCATGGAGCGCCGGTAGCGCACCCCGTAGTGCTCGCGGGCACGGTCGATATAGCTGTCGAATCCCTTGCCGTGGGCGCGCACGTCCATGAAGTAGATGGTAGCATCGGTCTCGGGGTGGTGCTGGCGGGTCAGCACGGCCTGCTTGGCGGCGTGCATGCAGCACACCGAGGAGCAGAAGGGCCGCCCGCGGGAGGGGTCGCGGGAGAGGACGCACTGGATCCAGGCCACCCGGGCGGGTGTTTTGCCGTCTGAAGGGCGCCGGATGTGGCCGCCGTAAGGCCCGGTGGCCGACAGGATCCGTTCATACTGCAGACTGGAGACCACGTTGCGGTAACGGTCGAAGCCGTACTCGCCGTGCCCGTGGGTCAGGGCCAGTTCGAAGCCCCCGGCCAGCACCAGGGCACCCACCGACAGTTCCCGGATTTCGGGCTGCTGGTCGAAGTCGATGGCCTCGGTGGGGCATATCTTCTTGCACAGGCCGCAGCGGCCGCGGGTGAGGTACAGGCAGTTTTCCGGGTCCAGGGCGTATTTCAGGGGTACGGCCTGGGGGAATGTCAGGTAGGCCGCCTTGCGCGTGGACAGTTCGCCGTTGAAGCCGTCGAGGACCTTTTTGGGGCATTTTTCGCTGCAGGCGCCGCAGGCGATGCATTTTTCGGCATTGACGTAGCGGGGCTGTATTTCCACCCGGGTGCTGAAGCGGCCGGGTTCCCCCTCCAGCGCCAGCAGCCGGGCGCGGGTCAGAATCTCGATGTTGGCGTGCCCCGCCACCTGCACCAGCTTGGGAGAAATCATGCAGGTGGAGCAGTCGTTGGTGGGAAAGGTCTTGTCCAGGCGGGCCATGGTGCCGCCCAGGGTGGGCGATTTTTCCACCAGGTAGACATGGAAGCCGGTGTCGGCCAGATCCAGGGCGCACTGCATGCCGCCGATGCCGCCGCCGATGACCATCACGCTGCCCGAAAGCGGTTTGCCTGTGGCGTCCGTCATTTAAACCAGCCCTCTGGCGTTCAGCAGCGGACGCGGATCGGTGATATGGCTTTCAAGCCAGGCGCCGACAGCGTCCTTGCGGAAGGCCAGTTGCATCAGTTCGGTGAAATAGAAAACGGGCAGTCGCCGTTTGGAGCTGTTCGCCTGCACGGTATCCAGATTGGCCTGGCACAGCGGGCAGGAAACCACCATGGCCTCAGCGCCGGTTTGCCGGGCCTTGTCCAGGATGCGGTTGGTCAGGGAGTCGCGGATGTCCCGACGGCTGATGCCGATGCTGGCGCCGCAGCAGGTGGACTTGAAGGACCAGTCCCTGACCTGGGCGCCCAGGGCCCTCATGATCTGGTCCAGCGTCTGGGGGTTTTCAAAGTCGGTGTATCCGGTGATCTTGGGCGGGCGTACCATCTGGCAGCCATAGTAGCAGATCACCTTGAGATTTTTAAGCGGCCGCACCACCCGCTCGGCGATGCGGCGCAGCACGTCCTCCCCTGCCATGAAGCGCGTCATGTCGTGGACCATCAGATCCTGGCTGACACGCCAGGGGACATCGTAGAGCTCTTTTTGCACCGCCTGCTGGGAGAAACGCAGGCGGTTGAAACACATGGCACAGGGGGTCACCATGTCCAGCCCCATCTTGTCGGCCGCGGCCAGGTTGCGGGCCGGCAGCGCCACCGACATGGCCTCGCTCAGGCTGTGAGCGGCCGTGGCGCCGCAGCAGGACCAGTCGTCGATTTCCACCAATTCGATGCCCAAGTCGGAGAAGACATCTGTGATGGTGTGACCGTAGTCGTTGGCCATGCCCTCCAGGGAGCAGCCTGGATAGAACGTCAGCTTCATCAGGTGATCCCCCGCCGCCGGTACAGCCGACGGATATCCTGGATGGCCCTTGAGCGGTGGGGCAGCAGCTTGAGCCGTCCCTTGCGCCAAAGGGTATAGCCAAGACGCAGGTCCTCTCTGAGGCTGCCGTCGCGGATCTTGTTTTTCAGGACGTTCAGCCGGCGGTTGTAGGCCGCCATGAGCCAGAATTCGTTGACCCGGCCGAATCGCTGCAGCTCATGGAGAAAGACGTGGTGGAACTCGGCCAGATCTTTTTCGCGGGGCTCGATAGGTGATCGCGCCGCCATGTTACGCAGGTGATTGATCAGTTCGGCCACGTCCACTTCGTTGGGGCAGTAGGTGGTGCACATCTCGCACGAGAGGCACACCCAGATGGTCACCGAGTGCATCAGCTCCTGGCGCCATCCCAGCTGGGTGTAGCGGATGACCTGGTGGGGCTTGATGTCCATGTAGCCGGCCACCGGACAGGCGTTGGTGCAGCGCTCGCACTGGTAGCAAGCGCCGATGTCGACGCCGGTTTCCCCCTGCAGGCGGCTGAGAAACAGGCTGCCGCTTTCACCAATGAGCTTGCGCTCGGCGTCTCCGCCCGTTTCTGCCGCGGCAGAATCAGCGTATTTCATGCCGTGTCATTCCTCGTCTTGCCGCCGGCAGCGCCCGGCAATGATGCAGGCGGTGATGAACTGCCTCTCGGCGGCTTTGAAATCCTCGGGCGCGTAAAAATCGAGATTTTCGCGAACCCGGAATTGTCGTCGTCCCCGCCGGATCAGTCGGCGGATTCCCTCTGTGCTGCGTAGCCGTTCGGTTTTATCTTCTCCCCTGTGTCAGCCTTATCGGATAAAATGGCGCATGCAAAAAACTTCCCTTTTCCTGGCCGCATCAACAAAAAATACTGCATATACCACAATGTGTCAAGTCGTTTGTATCCTCGGCAACCGCAGGTTCCGGCGCTGACGGCATTCGCCTCCCTGTTCCGTCTTGCGGCCGCAAGGGCGTGACTGTGGACAATGTGTCTTCAGGTGCTTATAGTAAACAGAATACCAGACAGGATCCCGGGGATCAAGCAGAACCCGAGGAAGCCATCAGGGGAAAGGAAGTGAAAAAATGCAGAAACTGGTTGTCATTTTCGCAATGCTCATCATTGCGCTGTTCAGTATTTCCTGTGCCACGTCAACCCAGACCAGCCATGGTGTGAAAAACCCCTCCAGCTCCGGCCGGAATATGCCGCCGGGATGGGGAGGCCAGTACGGCGGCAGGTGAGTCCTGCCGGCGAGACGCTATGATTTGCGCGCAGCCTTGTTTTTTTCTTTGGGGCCGGGGTAGGTGGTCAGTTCCAGCACGCAGCCCAGGCGTGGTTGCCTGCGAACACCGCCGGTGATCTTGACCACCCGTGCTGCGGTGACGATGTTGTCGCGTGTCAGCCAGCGGATCACCTTGGCGGCAATCTTGTCGTCCAGACGCCCGAAGCAGTCCGGCATGGAAAGCTCCTGACCCCTGCCGCCTCTGAGCAGATAGATCCTGTCCTTGCCGCCCGAACTGCCGCTGTTCCAGATGAGGCGCACTTTTTCTCCGGTTTTGAGTTTTTGCAACGCATCCTGACGGCTGCTACCGTCCAGGTTGCTGTACTGGCAGCCTACGGCAGCGGTTCTGAACTGCTCGACAGGCTTCCTCCCTTTGGGTTGGCAGAAGATTTCCTTGAGCTCGACCACCTGCTCTTTTTCAGGGGATTTGTTCAGCAAGCGCTCCAGAGTATGCAGCAGTCCCATGACTCTTTATCCTTTCTGGGGGACGTCCTTAAGTAATTCAATAACCTCAGAAATTCCCCCCTGTAGGCCGAATTTAACCTATCCCTGACCACCCCTCAGCATTTCCTGCAGTTGAGCCAAGTGCTGCCGCTTTTTGTGGCCGATGCACCGGGCGCTCTGCAGGTCGATCTGTTTGAAATGAATTCTGTCGCCGGCTGCAGCCTGAGCCACTTCGGGCAGATCATGGGAAATCACGGTGGCGATTTTGGCATAACCGCCGGCGGTCTGTTCGTTGAGCAGGATGATGGGCTGGCCGTCGGCCGGGATTTGAATGCCGCCGGGCACGATGGGTTCAGAGATAATGCTTTCGGGCATATCCTTCCTGAAGGGAATATCGGGACCATCCAGGCGGCAACCCATGCGGTCGGCACGGGCGCTTACCGTAAAGGGCCGGGTAAAAAGGCGTTGCAGGCCCTCAGTGAAGAAGTCGTCTTGAGGACCGGGAATGGCGCGCAGCGTTATGGGATCTGTACAGACGGGTCTTGACTGCGAAGGGACTTCCCGTGGCCGGTCCAGCAGACGTCCGGGGCCGCTTGCCAGGAAATCCCCTTTTTTCAAGGGTCGCCCCCGAAAACCGCCCATGCGGGCCATGGTGTTGGTGGAACGGCTGCCCATGACCAAGGGGACATCGATGCCCCCGGTGACGGCCAGATATCCCCGGCAGCCGCTCCGGGCCGGACCCATGGTCAGCAGGTCTCCCGGTGACAACCGCACGGTAGACCAGTTGTCGACGGGATTCCGGTTTACGGAGGCAGCCATGTCGGCTCCGGTTAGGGCCACATCCACTGCACCGAGCACCGCCAGGACGACACCGGTGAAGGTCATTTCCAGCACGGCGCTGCCTTCCGGGTTCCCCACCAACAAATTGGCTACCCGGCAGGCGAAGGTGTCCAGTGCTCCCGAAGGGGGGACGCCCATGTGCCGGTAGCCGAAACGGCCCAGATCCTGTACGGTGGTAAAGGCGCCCGGTTCGATCACGACAAAAGTGTTCATGGGACTTGGGCCTCCCGCATGCAGTGATACTCCTGAGGGGATATGGCCGCAAAGCGAATCCTGTCGCCGGTCTGGTACGGAAGCGGCGGTTCTGCCACGGGATCGAACAGTTTCAGCGGCGTTCTGCCGATCAGCTGCCACCCGCCGGGGCTTTCCAGGGGGTAGATGCCGGTCTGGTTGTTGGCAATGGCCACCGATCCTCTGGGTACACGGGCGCGGGGGGTTTTCAGACGCGGTGTCGCCAGTTCCGGGGCCAAACCGCCCAGGAAAGGGAATCCCGGTGAAAATCCGATCATGCACACGTTGTAGGTACGGCCGGTGTGCAGCCTGATTACTTCGTCGATCGTGAGATTGTGGCTGCGGGCCACGAAATCCATGTCCGGCCCAAATTCGCCGCCGTAACACACTGGAATATCGATAGTGCGCGGCGGCGGGATGTCGATGCGGTCGATGCGGTCTTCCAGCCGTCGGAAAAATAGTTCCAACCGGCGGGCCGTGGTGGTCAGCGGGTCGTAGATGACCAGCAGGGACCGGTAAGCCGGTACGGTTTCCAGCACCCCGTCCGGCGGGTTCTTGGCTATCGCAGCAGCCACGCTGCGTACTTTCTGGTTGACAGCGTCGTCGATGACGTCGCCATACTCCACCAGCAGGCCCTGGTCGCCCATGACGCGGAAGCCGATGGTTTCCCGTGGTGTCTGTACGTTTGAACCGGCCATTTCAGATGCGGTCCCTCAATCCTGCCCCAGGGCACGCACCTCGATACCGGCCCTGGTCAGGGTATCGTGGATGGTTTTCACCAGTGACAGGGCCTGGGGGTTGTCGCCGTGAACGCACAGGGTCTGGGCGGACAGGGATATGACTGTGCCGTCACTGGTGGTAACGCTGCCGTCGCGGGCCATCTGGAGGGCCCGACGGGCGGCTTCCCCGGGATCGTGGATCACGGCGCCCGGCTGGCTGCGGGGCGTCAGCCGTCCCTCCGGGGTGTAGGAGCGGTCCGGGAAGGCCTCGAACACGACCCGGATGCCCACTTGGTCTGCCTGCCGGCGCACCGCTTCGGCGCCCGCCCCTGCCAGCGCCACGTAGTAAAGGCCGGGGTCCACGGCCGCCACGGCCTCCATGATGGCGCGGCCTACCCGCGGGTCGGCCACGGCCGTGGTGTACAGAGCGCCGTGGGGTTTGACGTGAGCCAGCCGGATACCCTCGGCCCGGCAAAAGGCCTGCAGGGCACCCACCTGGTAGATGACGTAGTTGCGGACCTCTTGCGGGGAACAGTCCAGGCTGCGGCGGCCAAAGCCCAAAAGATCCGGGTAGCCTGGATGCGCCCCCACGGACACGCCGCATTGCGCTGCCAGGGCCACCGTTTTGCGCATTACCATGGGGTCGCCGGCATGCCAGCCGCAGGCTACGTTGGCAGAGGTGATCACCTTCAGCACGCCCTCGTCCATGCCCACGGTGTAGGCACCGAAACTCTCACCGATGTCGCTGTTCAGATCGATGCTGCTCATCGTCTCACTCCTCAAATGCATGCATGTCCACAAAACGGTAGTTGCTGCAACGGGCAACTGACGACAAACAACGGACTAGAAAATTGTCATCTCCTCATCCGTCAGGTCCGAGACGAACATGTGCCCCGGGCTGTGGGTGATCACCAGCGGCAGGGGGGCCGAGGTGGCCGCCAGCTGCGAGGTGACCCCGCAGGCCCAGAAGACCGGGAGCTCCCCGGCGCGGATCTCCACCGCATCGCCGAACTCGGGCCGCCCGATGTCGCGGATGCCGATGGCCGCCGGGTCACCCATGTGGACCGGCGCGCCGTGGGTGATGTGGAACCGCGTGGTGACCTGCACCGCCCTGACGGCATCGGACGGCGTCAGGGGGCGCATGCTGACCACCAGGGGAGCAGAAAAGGGGCCTGCCGGCCGGCACGGCCGGTCGGTGATGTACATGGAGACGTTCTTGCCCTCCTCAATGTTGCGCACCGGCAGCCCTTTGGCCAGCATGGCGTTTTCAAAGGAGAAGCTGCACCCCAGCAGGAAGCTGACCGTGTCCTTGCGGAAATAATCGCCGACGTCGCTGACCTCCTCATGGAACCGGCCGTTGCGGAAAATCCGGTAACGGGGCAGATCGGTCCTCAAGTCGGCACCGGGGGCGATGGAGGGCTCGCTGCGGCCCGCTTCGAGCACGTCCAGCACCGGGCACGGCTTGGGGTTGCGCACGCAGAACATCAGAAAGTCGAAAGCCGCCTCGCGGGGCATCATCACCAGGTTGGCCTGCACGTATCCCTTGGCCGCCCCGGAGGTTTGGCCCTGCCATTTGCCGCTGCGGATCAGCTCCCGCAGCTGCGCCCCGCTCAAATTTTCACTCATTATATTTTCTCCCCAAATCAGACAGGACGAGCTTGCGAGTGCTTCCCGCAACCCCGTTCGTCGTTTCATGTGTTCCGTGGTTTTCGCGGATGGGAAATAAAATAGATTTTCTTCCTTTCACTTTGTACCTCTAACCCCTTGCCCCTCACATCCCCAGGAAGGCCTTGCGGAACATATCGCTGGCCAGCAGTTCCCGACCGCCGCCCTCGGCCCGGATGCGGCCGGTCTGCAGCACGTAGCCCCGGTCGGCCAGTTCCAGGGCTTCGCGTACGTTCTGTTCCACCAGCAGGATGGTCATACCCTCTTTTTTTAGCCGTCGCACCGTGTCCAGTACCTCGTCCACCAAAATGGGCGCCAGGCCCAGGGAGGGCTCATCCAGCATGAGAATACGCGGGTTGGACATCAGCCCACGGCTGATGGCGACCATCTGCTGCTCGCCTCCGGAAAGGGTGGTGGCCGGCTGGCGGCGTCGTTCCTGCAGGCGCGGAAAGAGGCTGAAGACGAAATCCAGGTTCTGCTCGATTCTCTGGGGATCCCTTAGAATGTAGGCCCCCAGCCTGAGATTCTCCTCCACCGAAAGCGGCCCGAACAGCATTTTCTCCTCGGGTACGTAGACGATGCCCAGGCGCACGATCTCCTCGGTGGACAGTTTGTGTATGTCACGGCCCCCGAAGCGTATGGTTCCCCTGAATGGCGGCTGTTTGCCCATCACGGCCCGCAGCAGGGTGGATTTGCCGGCGCCGTTGGCCCCCACCACGCAGACGGTCTCTCCGCTGCCCACCGCCAGGGAGACCCCCTGGATCACCGGCAAGCCGGCGTAGCGTACCCATATGTCTTCGATCTCAAGCAGTGGTGCATGCATGGCTCAACGGAACTCCTCGGCGTGTTCGGCCACGTAGCGTTCCCCCAGATAAGCCTTGATCACCAGGGGGTTGCCGGCAATGTCCCCGGGGCCGCCGTCGGCGATTTTCTTGCCGTAGTCCAGCACGATCAGGCGCTGGCACACGTTCATGACCAGTTCCATGACGTGCTCGATGAGCACAATGGTGATTCCCAGGTCGTGGTGCAGGTGACGGATGGTGGCCATGATCTGCTCGATCTCAGAAGGATTCAGGCCGGCGGCCACTTCGTCCAGCAGGAGCATTTTGGGTTCTGTCCCCAGGGCTGTGGCCATGGTTACCTGCTTCTGGGCGGCCACGGGAAGCTCGCTCACCAGGGCGTCGGCGTGCGCCTCCAGGTTCAGATCCGCCAGAATCTGCCGGGCGCGGCGGCGGGCTGCGCTGCGCGCGGCGGTACGCATGAAACAGCCCACCATGACGTTCTCCTCCACGTTGAGGTCGCCGGCGGCGGTGTAGACCTGAAAGGTGCGCGCCAGGCCCAGACGCGCCACCTCGTGGGCCCGCAGCGCGGTGATGTCCCGCCCGTGGAAGAGGATTTGGCCGCTGGTCACCGGGTGCAGGCCGGCGATGCAGTTGAACAGGGTCGTCTTGCCCGCGCCGTTGGGGCCGATGACGCCGGTCAGCTCTTCTTTTTCCAGGGCAAAAGAGATGTCGTCGTTGGCGCGCAGCCCGCCGAATTCCTTGACCAGATGCTTGACTTCCAGGATTTTCATCGTCGCCTCTTCCTGCGGCGCACCCGTTCCACGATGCCCCAGATCCCGCGAGGTTCCTTGGCTGAGATGATCATGATGATCAGGGCGTAGATGATCAGGTCGATGCCCACCAGCCCGGCCCGGGCCCCCAGCCACTCCTTGAGGTAGCTCTTGAGCGGGATCAGGATGCCGGCGCCGATGATGGGGCCCCAAAGGGAGCCGGCGCCACCCAGCATGGCCATCAGGGCAATCAGGATGGAGATGTCCAGGCTCATGGTGTCTTCGGGTTCGATGTTCTTGATGTAGCAGGCATGGAAAGAGCCGGTTACGCTGACAAAGGCCGTGGCGATGGCGTAGGTCTTGATCTTGGCCCAGTGCACATTGATACCCAGCGAGCGGGCGACCTCCTCGTTGTCCTTGATGGAGCGCAGCTGAAAGCCTAGGCGCGACTTGCGAAACCAGTTGATGTACACGATGCCCGCCAGGAACATGGCGAAGATGACAAAGTAGTAGTAGATGTCCTCGCGGAAGATCAGCCGGAGATAGTCGGGCGGGTGGTACTTGATGGGGGAGATCTCCAGTCCCCGGGCCGCGCCCACGAAATCCCACACCTCGAAGAGGTCTTTCAATACCAGCGAGGTGGCGATGGTGGCGATGGCGAAGTAGTGGCCCTTGAGCCGGAAGAGGGGATAGCCGATGATGAACGACCAGATCACCGACAGGCACATGCCCACCGGCATGGATACCCAGAAGGGGATGTCCCAGCGGATCAGCATCACCGCCGTGGTGTAGGCCCCGATGCCCACGTACTGAGCCTTGCCCAGGTCCACCTGTCCGCCGTAGCCGCCGATGGTGTTCCAGCCCATGCCGTAGAGCGAGAACATGAAGAACTGGATCATGGTGGCCATGGCAAAGGACGACGGTGACATGAACGGAAAGGCCGCCAGCGCCAGGGCCGCCGCGGCGGCCACCACCAGGTCGCTGCGGGGAAAGTCGGAGAAGTCGAAGGCGTTTTTCAGTGTTTCCATCCGAAAAGCCCCCGCGGTCTGACGACCATGATGATGAAGTAGGCCAGGTACACCCAGGTGTACTTGAAGGATGTCATGGGCACGTCGGTCATCCAGCCGATGTCGAAGGTGTAGGTGATGAAGTCCCAGAAGCCGGGGATTTCCATGATCAGACCCACCACCAGGGCGGCGAAGAAGGCGCCGGGCACCGACCCGAACCCGCCCAGGGCCACGATGGTGAAGGCGATCATGGTGAACAACAGCCCCACGAAAGGGTTGACCGACCAGAAGTTGACCAGCAGCCCGCCGGCCAGGGTGACGCTACCGCCGCCGATGCCCCACGCCAGGGCGTTCATACGGCTGGTGGGGATGCCCATGTAACGCGCCCCCTGGGCGTTGAGGGCCGTTGCCGTGAGGGCCTTGCCGATGCGGGTGCGGTTCATGAGCAGCCACACGGCCGCGAAAGTCACAATGGAAAGGCCGGCCGCCGCCAGCTTGGTGGCCGGGATGATGACGCCCATGCCGATGTCGAAGCTCTTGCCCACCAGCAGCCCGTGGTGCAGGGCGCGGTCCTCGGAGCCGAAAATGAGCAGAGCCAGGTTGCGCAGCAGCAACATCAGCCCGAAGGTTCCCAGCAGCTGCGCCACCATGGGGCCGCGCAGCAGGAACTGGATGAATCCGTAGTAGCAGGCCACCCCCAGCACGAACCCCACCAGGGCGGCCATGGGCAGGGTCAGCAGCGGGTCGATGCCCGTGGCCTGGGCCGTGAACAGGGTCGTGTACATGCCCAGCATCAGGAATTCGCCGTGGGCGAAGTTGACGATATCCATGACCCCGAAGATGATCGTCAGCCCCAGGGACACCAGGGCCAGGATCATGCCGATCAGCAGTCCCGCCACAAGTGAGCTTATCAGAATATCCATGTGGATTTGGCTTTTTCACCACAGAGCGCACGGAGAACACAGAGAGTAGCGCCTTTGAAACGTCGTGATCTCCGTGTCTCCGTGACCTCTGCGGTCAATTTTTCATGACAGGATTGAAGTGAAAGGCGCTAAAATCCCGGAAACGGAAAGATCATGTCGGCCGAAGCCACGTCAAAGGGATAGACGATCTCCAGCCCGATCTGGCCGTCTTTGCCCATCCGGTACTGGCCTATCAGCCCGGAGCCCAGCACGTTCTGGCCGATCTCGTCGCCCGTGGTGGAAAACTTGATGCCGGCCCAGGGAACCACCAGCTCCTTGCCCGGGATATCGATGCTGTTAGCGGCTTTTTGGATGTCGGCCGGTTTGGTGGAGCCCGCTTTTTCCAGGACATACACCCATGTCTGCAGCCCTGTGAAGGCGCGCGCCGAGGCGCCACCCAGGTCGTTGCCGGTTTTGGCCTTGTAGAGATTGTTGATCTGGCCGGCCAGCGGTTTGATCTCCACCACCTTGGGCAGGAAAACGGTACGGGTCAGAATGCCCTCGATGGTTTTGCCCAGGGTGCTGCGAAACTCGGGTTTTTCAAAACCGGCATCCTGCCCCCATATGATCTTAGGCTGGGCTTTTTGGGCTTTCAGCGTCTTGACCATCAGGATGGCATCCGAGGTGTAGGAGGCGAACAGCATGACGTCCGGTTTGGCCGCTTTCAGGGAACGCACTTCACTGGACAGATCCGCGGATTTGGCGGCGTAGAGCAAAGACTTTCTGAGCTTGAAGCCGTATTCCTTGGACATGGACTTGATCAGCTCCGAGACGTGGGAGCCCCACTCGGTCTTTTCACAGGCCGAGGCGATGGTCTGCAGCTGCTTTTTGGGAACCGCGGCCACGCCTTTGACTTTGCCCTCGGTGAGGCCCTTGAGCAGCTCGAACAGGTCCTTGGTGAACCATTTGTCGTGGGGCGTGGTGCGCCAGAACCATTTGAATCCCCGCGTGGTGAGCCCCGGTGAGGTGGACGTGCCGTTGATCATGGGGATGCCGTACTGTTCGGCCACGGCGCTGACCGTTTTGGTCACCGAACTGTAATAGCACCCCAGGATGCCGTCCACCTTGTCGTCCAGGATAAGTTTCTTGGCTAGGTCGGCCCCCAGGGTGGGATTGCCCTCGTGATCCTTGATGATCAGCTTGATGGTGGCGCCGCCCAGGCTCTGGATGCCGGCATTTTTGGCCATGGTCATATCGATTTCGGGCATGGCCTTGTTGGCGATTTCGGCTGCCAGTTCGGCCCCGGCTTTCAACTCCCGCCCGGCTGCGGCGGCCCCCCCCGTCAACGGGTAAAGCACACCGATTTTGATTTCCCGGGCCGCCGGCGAACCCGGCAGCACCACGAGGGTGGCCACCAGAGCGACACTGAGACACAGTACACCGAATTTCAGAAATACCTTCATAAGCCTTCCTCCTTAGGTTGCGGTTACGGGAATGGATCGGAATCAACGGGGTTGCTGCATCATGCCGGGACAGTGGCATGAAAGGCAAGGTTCATCTATATCACATCTGTCGAATATGGCAAGATGGAAGCTTGTGAAATGAGCGAGGCAACCGGTGGCGGCAGGGCCACAGCCCGGAACAGACGGGGTTGTCCGTGGTCCGTGGCCGGTTGTGCGTTGTGGAGGAAAAGCGGCTTTGGCTGCGGCCGGCACCGGGAAGCCGCAGATCTGGTTGCCAGCCGTGGCTCAGTGAACAGTCCTGGAAGTTCCGGTGCGGTTGTCCCCTGCGCCCTTTGCCGATCGGGTTTTCAGGATTTCAGAAAGGCCCACCACACGAAGAGGCAGAAGCCCTGAAACCAGATCAGCGTGGTGATGTAGGCCACCCATTGCACGGGCTTTCTGGCAAAACCGAGTTTATCTACATCCCCTACTTTCTTGTTGCATTCCGGGCATCGGCGGGCGTCGACGGGCATGCTGGTCAGGCAGTTGTGACATTTTTTGGTCATGAACGCGGTACTGGTGATTGTCTGTGCCATTCCTCGCTTCTCCATAGAACAAGTGCGTGATTGGTGTCGTCCCCCCAACGAAACAGGGTATCGTCCCTATAGCTGACACCAGAGAGAAGCAAAATACATGCCCGTTTCGTGCTGATTGAAATTCCCGATGAATCAACAGGATAGGCCTTTGGTCTCATGCTGCCGCGACCGCATCGGTCAAAAAATGTCAGTATGGCGGACAAAATGTGGGAGTTCTGATTCCAGGGCCTCGACCCGGTCTGAGGGTAGCTCTGATTTTCCTGGTTCAATTATTTCTCAGGATTCGCTGCCGTCCACCTTTTCGGTTCCCGGCCCGTAATCGGCGATTTTTCGGATCACCCGCTGCATCTCGCGATCCGGCAGGATTACGGGATCGCCGATGGCCAGGCACTGATAATGCACCCGGGCTGCGAACTCCACCGCTTCGGCGGTGGCCAGGGCCCTTTGGATACTGGCCCCCACCGCCACCAAGCCGTGATTGGCCATCAGCACCGCGTTGAAGGACCTCATGGCCGCTGTGACATGTTTCGCCAGCAGGGAAGTGCCGCAGGTGGCGTAGGGGGCCACCGGCACCCGGGTGCCGCAGAAGCCCACCAGGTAGTGAGTGGCGGGAATCTCGCGGTGCAGGCAGGCGAAGGTGGTGGCGTAGACCGAGTGGGTGTGCACCACGGCGCCGATGTCGCCGCGCAGGGCGTATAGCCCGGTGTGAATGGCGGTTTCGGCAGAGGGCCGCCGGATGCCGTCAATCACCTGCCCGGAAAAATTCACCACTGCCACGTCTTCGGGCCGTGTGTGGAAGTAATCCAGTCCCGAAGGACTGATGGCCACCAGCCCCTGGTCTCGTCGCAGAACGCTCAGATTGCCGCCCGTGCCGCTGGTCAGCCTGCGGGTGACCAGCTGGCGGCCGAATTCGACGACCAAGCGGCGTTCTTTCTCCAGCAGAAGGTTTTCCATTAGGCACCGACTCAGCGCAGCGGCGCTTCGCTGTATGGCAGGCCCTCGTGCCCGGCCAGTTTTTTCAGCGCATTTCCAATGGTGGAGACCCCTGCCTGCTCGTGCACCGGTGTGTTCAGGTCGGTAACTACCACAATCTGGACCTTGCGGGGATCGAGCAGTTCGTCGGCCAGTTTCTGGAGTTCCTCGACGGTGGCATTGATGAAGGCCGTCTGGATGCGCTCCAGAGTGTCCAGCGGCTCCCGGCGCAGGAAATAGCTCCCATAGGTCACCACCAGGTCTCGGGGCGTGTCGACATTGAAAACAAAGCTGTTGAGGGCGTCGAGGCGTTTCTGTTCGAACATCGGCCTGGGAATCTCGCGGCGCAAACGGCGCATGATATTCAGTGTCTCCGCGATGGCCAGGGCGGTTTTGTCGGCTTTACAGCCGATATAGCCCAGCAGCATCCCGGCCTTCCATTTGTATAGCTGGACGAACTGGGCGGTGTACACCAGACCCAGGTCATCGCGCAGACGGGTGTACATCAGGGAGTCGTTGCCGCCGAAGATGTCCATCAGCAGGCTGTTCTGCCAGTAGCCGGGCTGGGTGCGGCGCAGGCCGGGCAGCGCCATGAAAACCTGGGACTGCACCTGTCCCGGTTTGTTGATGACGGTCAGAACCGGTGGTGTCGGTGACGGCAGCGGCAGGTTGCGGCCAGGGGCCGGGGCGCTGGACAGTCCCCTGAAAAAGGCATCCAGGCTGCTGCGGACCTCGGCTTCATCCATGTCTCCGGCCACGGCGGCCACCATGTTGGCCGGAACCAGGTAACGGCGCACGAAGTCGACCAGATCCTGCCTGGTGATGTGTCCAATGGTCTGCAAGGCCGCCAGGGGGTCACGCCCGTAAACGTGTCCCCTGAAATGGCGGATCATCAGCTCTCGAATGGCCACGGCCTGGGCATTGCCTCCCTGGCGCTTCAGGGCCGTGATTTCCTGGGCTTTGGCAACCTTCAGCACCCCGTCGTCGAAGGCCGGTGCGGTCAGCACTTCCCGCAGCAGCGACAACCCTTTCTGCCAGTCGTCTTTGAGGACCGACAGCTGAACGACGGTGTCCTCCTGTTTGACATTCACGGACAGGCGGATGGCATTGCGGTCGAGCACCAGCGCCAGAGAGCGGGGGTCGTGGTCGGCGGTGCCGCCCCGTATCAGGCACTGGTTCAGAAGCGCCGCCAGGCCGGCCTGGTCGTCCGCCACATCGACGCGGCCGGCCTTGATCAGCAGGGTCAGTTCCACCAGAGGAAGTTCGTGGTCCGGAAGAAAAAAGACGGTCGTGTCACCGGACTGCCAGCGGGCAGCCTCGGGGTAGTGGATGCGCTCGGGGTGGCGCTCGAAGGACAGGGGGTGTTTCCAGCCCTTGGGCGTGGGGTAGATGGAGTGATTCTCCAGCGAGGCCGGTTTTTTCAGGCGTGCCGCCGCTGCCCCGCCCACGTTGCGGATTTCGGAGTACTGCTGCGGTGGGGTGGCCGGTTTGCCGCCCGGAATGACATAGACGCTGGTCCTGTTTTCCGGCTGCAGATATTTACGGGCCGCCCGGCGCACCTGCGCGGCGGTGACCTTGTCGAGTTGCTTCAGGTAGTTGCGCAGGTATTGCCAGCCGATCTGCACTTCCAGGGTAGCCAGGGTCTCGGCCAGGGATTCGTTGTTGCGCAGCCGGTCGAGAAAATCCCGCCGGTTGAGCTTTTTGACCCGTGCCAGATCGGCGGGGCTGACCAGATCGGTCTGCAGGCGCCGGATCTGGTCGGCCAGCAGATCCTCCAGCTGCCGGCAGGCCTTGACGGTGGCCTGCCGCCGGGCGGCTTCATCGGTCTCGGCGGCCTTCAGTTCCGCCGGTTCATTGGACGTTCCGCCCATGACGAACAGGGTGCCGTAGCGGTTGTCGGGATTGCCCGCCCAGGCTGACACGGCCAGCCCCTTTTCGACGATGTCTTGGGTAAGGATGGCGCTGCGGCCCAGGCTGAGCAGCATGGTAACGACATCCAGGGCGTAGAAATCTTCACTGCCCATGGGCGCACCGTGGTATCCCAGACGCACCAGCGGGGTGCGGGCGCCGGGCAGATAGCGAACACTACGCCGTGCTCCCTGCTGTTTGGGCTCGTCCGTAACCCTTTCCGGAGCCCTTTTTCCAGCCGGATAGCGCGGAAAGTAGATCTCCGCCAAGTGTTTGGCCTGGGCCACGGTGATGTCCCCCACCAGTACGCAGACCGCATCGGCCGGGTTGTAGTAGCGCCGGTGGAAGTCCATGGCGTCCGTGGTGGAAAAGCGGGCCATGTCTGACGGCCAGCCGATGGTCGGGTTGCGGTAGGGATGGGCGTTGTACGCCGTGGCGCTCAAGTCCAGCCAGGCGGCGCCGGCAGGCTTGTTTACATAGCGGAAAGCCCATTCGCGCTGCACTACCTCACGTTCCACGTAAAATTCCCGCCAGGCGGGTTCGAAGAGCTGCTCGCTGATGATGGAGAACCACTGTTCGATCATGTCCGACGGCACCGAGGTCATGTACTGGGTTTGGTCCTTGGTGGTGTAGGCATTGATATTGACGGCGCCGTTTTTTCCCAGCTGCGCCGAGAAGGCCTGCGGTATGTAGATAGCCTGCACCTGCCGGCGCAGCTGGGCCATTTCGGAGAGTTTCTGGTCGATGATCGTCTGGTCGGGCTGGCGCTTATCTCTCTGCGCCAGGATCACCTGGTAGGCGGCTTCGATGCGCTGCTGCAGTTCCTCGTCCTTTTTGTAGTCCAGGGTGCCGAAATTCTTGGTTCCCTTGAACATCATATGTTCCAGCATGTGGGCAATGCCGGTCTTGCCGGTGGCCTCCAGGGCCGATCCCGCCCGAATGGCGATACGGCAGGCCACCTGGGGGCTGGCGTGCCGCTCGACCACCAGGAACTGCATGCCGTTTTCCAAGGTGAACTGCTGGACGTCTATATTGATACCGGGTACGGCCGCCGCGGTCTGGATGGTTGCGGTGGTGGACAGCAGCAGGGCCGTCAAAAAAATGCGGGCGATGATCTTCATATGAAAAACCCCATTGTTCAGAGAAAGTTCTCGATTATCGGTTTCGCTAAATCAGTCCCATCTGTCTGGCCTGTTCCCACAGCCGGCGTGCCAGGCGCACGGTGGCCTGGTCGATCATACGTCCGTCTATGGCGGCCGCACCCAATCCCTGTCTGCGGGCCGCTTTCCAGGCATCCAGGATCTTTCTGGCTCGGGAAATTTCTTCAACCGACGGTGAGAAAACCCGGTTGATGATCTCGATCTGGCCGGGGTGGATGGCCCACTTGCCGTCACAGCCCAGCGCGCAGGACATGGCTGCCGCCCGCTGCAGACCTTGTGGGTCCTTGAAGTTGCCGTAGGGGGCGTCTATAGCCAGCAGACCGTTGGCCTTGGCCGCCATCACCACCCGGCCAAGGGCGAAATTCCAGCGGTGTCCGGGGTAGATCTGCTCCTCGGCCTCGCCGTGGCCCGACAGGGACACCAGCCGGGCGCCGATGGAGGCCGAGTAATCGGCGATACCGAAGACCAGGCTCACCAAGCGGGGGCTGGCGGCGGCGATGGCGGTGATGTTCTGCATGCCCCGGGCCGATTCGATGGTCGCCTCGATGCCGGTGGCGGTCTCGGTGCCACGTTCCATTTCAATGCCGTCCAGCAGGCGGCTGGCGCAGTGAATGTCGGCCGCTTCATCCACCTTGGGAAGCACCACGGCCGACAGGACCTCGCCGGCCCCCTGGGCCACCTCCAGAAGATCACGGAAACCGAAGGGGGTGTCGAAAGCGTTTATCCGCACGGTGACGGTCCTGCCCCCCCAATCCACATCGTTGAGGGCGTCGATGACCGCCGCCCGGGCGGCCAGCTTGGCATCCAGCGGCACGCTGTCCTCCAGGTCCAGCATGACGACGTCGGCGGCGCTTTCGCGGGCCTTGCGGTGCATCTTGGGACGGTGGCCCGGGACCGAGAGGATCGATCTTCTGGGAGATACCATCGGGGTGGCTCCTTCTTCGTTTATAGTATGGACCTGTTTCAAAATCCGTGGCGCCTGTGCGGCTGGGCGCAGAAGCCGAGCGCAACGTTGTTGTACGGCAAAGTGTCAAACGCAGGCAGGCGGAACCTTCGGGGTTTGAAAAGCAAGACGTTTTTTCACTGAAGCCAGATTGGTAGATGAAGGCACGCAACTTGTCAAGAAATTTACCTTTCCCTGTCAGGGCGATGGCAAGTAGCAACCCTCTTTGGGAGCGTCACGCCCGCAGCCTGGCCCCGCCGTGGCGGGCAGGCATCGTCTGCACTCCGCGATCCCCGGCGGGGATGCTCCGGCCGGTTCTCCAACCGCGCGCAGCCGAAACCTGCCCGCCCCTGGCACACGAAGGCACCCGCATAACGAAGGCTGTCCGCATCAAGCAGGCCACTTGTTACTTGGGTTACCCTGGTTTCCCCGTCAGTGAGATATAAAATCTCCTCCAATCAGTCCCGCACCTGCAAGGCCCAGAACGCCGGTGCGCACATGGGGCTTGATTATCGACGCCGTGAGGCCTAAAATGAATCCTGTGGAACGGTAAAGTGCCTGACTGACAAGGAGGACGAGCATGAAAGCGCGATTGACCATCCTGTGTGAAAATTCGGTTGCAGTGCCCTTTGACGTCATCGGTGAGCACGGTTTCGCCTGTTTCGTGGAAACCGATGCCGGCAGCTACCTGTTCGACACGGGCCAGGGTTACGGCATCATCCAGAATTCGCTGGCCCTTAAAAAAGATTTGCGGTCCATCCAGGCCGTCATGATCAGCCACGGCCACTATGACCACACCGGCGGCCTGCCGGCGGTGCTGAAGTCCAGGGGGCCGGTGGACGTCTATGGACACACCGAGATGTTCGCCCGGCGCATCTGGTCCAAGGGGAATATCACCCGGGACATCGGCATCCCCTTTCGCCGGGGGTACCTGGAATCACTGGGCGCCCGCTTCAAGCTGGGCACGGAAATGGTGGAGATCGGACCCGGCGTGTACCTCACCGGCGAAGTGCCGCGCAAGAGCGCCTTTGAAAAAGGCGACCCCAACATGACCATGATCACCGGCGACGGTCGGCACGTCCGGCCCGATCCCCTGCACGACGACCTGTCCATGATCGTCGAAACCGACCGGGGGCTGGTGATCGTGCTGGGCTGTGCCCATGCCGGCATGATCAACATCCTCAACTACGCCATCGAACAGCTCAAACGCGACCGCATTTTCGCCGTCATCGGTGGCACCCACCTGGGATTCTCCAGCGACGAGCAGTTCGACGAAACCGTCAAGGTCATCGACCAGTATCGCATCGAGCGCCTGGGCGTGTCCCACTGCACGGGCCTCGAAAAGGCCTCCCTGCTGCACGCCAAGCTGGGCCGGCGCTTCTTCTTCGGCACCGTGGGGGCCGTGCTGGAAGGCTGAAGCCAACTCATGAAAAAAGACACCGAACGTCGAATCGCATCGTTCGACGTTCGATGTCGATGACAGGCCGATCTTTATCAACGATTTCTAACTTCTGACTTCAAGCTTCAGACTCCCCGGGCGGCGGGGGAGGCGTGGTTTCCGGTGGCGCGGCCCTTGCCCCGGCAACTTCTTCCTCGTAGGCCGACAGCAGCAGGATCATGGCAAAAGGCTGGGTGAACAGCCAGCCGATGAACACCGAGCTGCCCACCGCGGAGATGCCCACCAGCAGGATCAGCAGTACGATGTGGTCCATGATGTCCTCCCGCGAACTGACGATGCGGAAACTCTCCTTGAGGGCTTCGACGACACCCATGCGCTTGTCCACCATCAGCGGCAGCATGTACAGGCTGGCCCATGCGATGGCGCACGCCAGGATGACCCCCGGGATGAAAAGCAGCATGAAACCGATGGCGGTGATGACGACTGCCACCAGGCTGTAGCCCAGCAGGGGCAGGAACAGTGGCATCTCCGAAAACACGTCGCCCAGCTTGGGTTCGCGCCCGGTGCGCATCATCGACAGGATGGATTTGGTGTAGCCGGCCAGGGTGACCATGGCCAGGATGCCCAGGGTCAGGCCGCTGACCACCACCATGACCAGCGTCATCAGGATCAGGGGCACCAGGTTGTCGATGGTCAGGCGCCAGGCTCTTTCAAGGTGGTGTTTGAAGTTCATGCCGTCGATTCTCCTTTGGGTTGGTCAGTCGTCCCTGGCCCGTTGTCCGTGGTCGCGATAGCGGGATCCTCAAGTCCGACGGACGACCGTCAATTGACCACTGACTGTTTTGTCCGGATTATTTTGCGGTATCCCTGCCTTTTTGTCAATCTATATGACGGCGCGCACGGCCGCTTCGGCCAGGTCCAGCAGAGGCGCCGGGAAGATGCCGACGCACACCGTGACGGCCACCAGGGCACCGGCCAGCAGCCGTTCGCCCACCGACAGGCGGATGACGGGAAGATCCACCGCCGGCTCCGTCAGGTAGGCGGCCTTGATGGCCAGCAGGTAGTAGTAGAGCGAAACAACGACGTTGAACATGGCGATGAGCACCAGCACCAGGTGCCCCTTGGCCATGGCGGCCGTGAAGATGAACAGCTTGCCGGTAAATCCGATGGTCGGCGGAATGCCGGCCAGGGCGAACAGGGCCATCATCAGCACCATGGCCAGCAGGGGGCTTCGCCGGTGAAGGCCGGCCAGGCCGTCGATGGACAGGTTGGCGCCGTCGGCCGCCACCTTGGCCAGCACGAAAAAGCAGCTGAACTTGAGCACCAGCACGGTGAGGGCGTAGAACACCGCGGCGGCAAACCCCTCGGGGCTCATGCTCAGGATGCCCAGCAGGATGTAGCCGCCGTGGGCGATGGTGGAGTAGGCCAGCATGCGCTTGAAGTCCTTCTGCACAATGGCCGTCAGGTTGCCCACCGTCATGGAAACGATGGCCAGCGCGGCCAGGGCGCGCACCAGCAGAAGACTGCCGTCACCGGCCATGGCCACCACGCGGATGAGCACGGCCACCGTGGCCACCTTGGAGGCCGTGGCGATGTAGGCCGCCACCTGGTTGGCGGCCCCTTCGTAGACATCGGGCGCCCAGAAGTGGAACGGGAACAGGGCCAGCTTGAAAAAGAACCCGCCCAGCACCAGCAGCAGACCGGTAAGCACATCCGGCCGGGAAATCAGGTGCGGCAGGGCGACGGAGAGCTCGACCACGCTGGTGGTGCGGGCCGCGCCGTAGATCAGCGCCAGGCCGAAGAGCATCACCGCCGAGGCCGAGGCCCCGACCAGGAAATAGCGGATGGCCGTCTGGGCGCTGCGCGCCTGCCCCTTTCGCAGGAAAACCAGCACGTACAGGCAGTAGCTGGAGAGTTCCAGGGCCACGTAGATGGTGATCAGGTTGACGGCGCTGACCAGTATCATCATGGCCAGCGTACACAGCGACAGCAGCAGGTAGACCAGTGCGTGGCGCTTCTCGTCCACGCCCGCAAGCTCACTGCACAGCAGCACCACCACCAGCAGCCCAAGCGACAGCATGACCTTGAAGACCTGTGAGAACAGGTCCACGCGATAGGTGTCGACGAACAGGTCGCCGCGCATCCCCATAGCGCCCCCGGTGACGGCCAGGCCCACGGCGGCCAGGATCAACGCCGTGGCGTGGTCCCGGCGGGGGTTGGCCGGCAGGAGGCACAGCACCATGAACACCGCCGTCATGACGAGGCCGTAGAACAGTTCGGGGCTGAGGGTCATCCAGTTTACCATGGCAGCCTGCCTATGAACGGGATCGAAGCCGTTTGTATCAGGTTGTACATCAGGGACGGAAACAGGCCGAAGAGCACGATGACCGACACCAGGATGGCCCGCGGCACGGCCAGGCCGGGCGAGATGTCCGGCAGCCGCGCGACGCGGTCGGCGGGCGGCCCGTAGCAGGTGCGCTGTACCACGCGCAGCATGAACAGGGCGCTGACGGCCAGGGCGCCGACCGCGAAGGTGGCGTAGACCGGGTAGACTTTAAAGGCCGCGATGAACACCAGCAGTTCGGCCCAGAAGCTGGCCAGGCAGGGCACCCCGATGCCGGCCAGGGCCGCCACGATGAAAAAGCCCGCGGCCAGCGGCATGCTGCGGCTGAGCCCGCCCAACTCGGCGATGGCTTTGGTATGGGTGCGGTCGTAGATGTAGCCCACCGACGAGAAGAACAGGGCCGTCATCACGCCGTGGGCGAACATCTGGAAGACGGCGCCGTTGAGCCCGCTGACCGTCATGGTGGCCAGACCCAGGCCCACCACGCCCATGTGCGACACGCTGGAGTAGCCGATGACGTACTTGAGATCCGTCTGCCGCAGGCCCGCCAGCACGCCGTAGACGATGCCGACGGTGGCCAGCAGCGCCATCAGGGGCGCCCAGTACTGCCAGCCCACGGGGCACAGGAACATGCCCAGGCGCAGGATGCCGAAGGCCCCGATCTTCATGAGCACGCCGGCGTGGATCATGCTCACGGCCGTGGGCGCGGCCACGTGGCCCACCGGCGACCAGGTGTGGAAGGGCCACACCGCCGCCAGGATGCCGAAGCCGATGTAGAACAGGAAAAAGGCCAGCTTCTGCTCGAAGGGGGTAAACGTGCCTGGCTCCATGAGCACCGTCAGGTCGAAGGTGAACATGCCGGACTTGACCACCAGGTAGACGATACCCGGCAGGATCAGGGCGCTGCCGGCCAGCAGGTACAGCGTCAGCTTCATGGCAGCGTATTCCTTGCGGGTGCTGCCCCACACGGCGATGAGCAGGTACATGGGAAACAGGGAAACGTCGAACCACACGAAGATGAAGAAAAGATCCAGGCTCATGAACAGCCCGAAGACACCGGTGACCAGCAGGATGATGAGGGCGAAGAACTCCTTGACCCGCAGTTCCAGTTCCCACATGGTGAGCACGCCCGTGAAGAAGACGATGCCCGTGAGCAGCAGCATGGGCAGGCTGAAGCCATCCACGGCGTTGAAGTAATGGATGCCCAGCGACGGCACCCAGGCCACCTTTTCGGCGAACTGCCACCCGCCGCTGGCGTGGTCGTAGGTCACGAAGAGGTACAGGCTCACGGCCAGGGTCACCCCGGCGCACACCGCGCTGACCCACTTGATCTGCCGCGTCTGTTCGGCGGGAATGAACAGGATGATCAGCAACCCCGCCACGCAGGTCAGCAGGATGGTGGAAAGAAGCGGAAATCCGGCATAAGCGATGGGCATTTATCTCTCACTCTTGATCTGTTTCAGTACATTCCACCGTTGCGCGCAAGATCCATTTCGGTTCCGCTCCCGTGTCCATCCGGGGCGCCATCCAGCCGCCCGGCTGAATTTCAAGAACTCGTCGCTACGCTCCTCAGACAGCTTGAAATTCTTGACGCCGACCAACCGGATGGCTTCCTCC
>CAYUAQ010000005.1:0-66895 GCA_964442705.1 uncultured Desulfobacteraceae bacterium | reverse complement strand
ATGCTTGGCGGCGATGAAAATCATTATCGACATAAATAAGCGTGAAAATCGGTGTATATATAAAATTTTGTGTGATTATTTTGGCAAGTTCGTAAAAAGTCGGAAATCGGAAAGTCGACCACAATATATTGAGGCCTCGCCGCTTAGAAGCGCATTTTAAATGCGTACGCTAAAAAATGTAGGCACTTTTTACGAGACCATCATTTTAGGTCGTTGTTCTGAAAGCAAAGGGGATCTGCGGGTCGGTCAGCAGGTGCGGAGGCATGAAAATGGTAGAAGAGGCCGGAAAAAGTCGGGCCGGAGGTATGATGAGGGCCTTGTGGGGCGCTCTGTTTTTCTGGCTCGTGGTGTTTGCGATGCCGCCTGTGGATGCGGTCAGTCTGGCAGTCGAAAAGGCAACACAGGTTGTGCTGCCGGCGGATGGCGCTGCCGACGTGGAGGCGGACCTGGTTTGGGCCGAATCCGACGGTCATGATTACGAAATTTTTATCAGTCATTTTGACGGCGAGCGCTGGTCGGAGCCCTTCCAGATTACCGACAATTCCGATAACGACATCGTCCCGGCGGTAATCAGGGACACAAAGGGCAGGTTGTGGGTCGCCTGGTCCAGAGCAACGACCGGCGGTCGGCGTGATCTCTACTTCAAAACTTTTGACGGTAAGCAGTGGTCTGAGGAAGAGCGGATTGAAACCGGTTTTTCCGTCAATCTGTCGGCCGCTCTGGCCGTGGACCGCCGCAATCAGGTCTGGCTCGTGTGGAGCAGTTTCGACGGCGTGGATGATGATATCTTTTACAGCCGCTGGAACGGCGCCGGGTGGAGCAAACCCATGCGGGTAAATGCGGATGATACCACGCCGGACATTCAACCGGTGGTTGACATCGGCTCCGATGGATTTCCGCAGGTGCGGTGGTCCGGTTTCGAAGACGGGGAATACCGCCAATTCGAGAGCCGCTGGACAGGAGCGGACTGGACCCCGGAAACGATGAGGCCGCAAAGCATGGCATCGGATGAGGACCCATCTGAGACCCCCGTGCAACCGGAATCACTGGGCAATACCCGCCCCACAGAAATAGTAACCGGCGACAGCGGACAGTCCAAGGTCATCCCCATGCCGGATTTTCTCAACGATCCTTGGAAGGCAGGCATCTGCATTGAAGACGGCGGCACGGTCGCTTCTCGGCCCCTACGCACCCTCTTAAATGCCGAAAAAGCAAAATAGCGAAGATAATCAGTTTCATACTGTTCAAGAGTTCATCCCCCGGAGTAAGTACATAGCGACCTGGTTTTTTATTCTGGAGATTCAATCGATGCAGCGGAATGCAGTTTTTATGAGTGCCTGTTTCTTTGTTTTTTTTATGGGTGTTGTACTGCGGCCCGGAAGAGTTACCGCCGAGGAGGTTTTCCTGGCATTCGGTGACAGTATAACCTGGGGAATCGTCAATTCCCATGGTGAAACGGAAATTGGATATGAACCCCATCTCCAAGCCCAGTTGCGGGCGGACGGGCGAGACGCCTATGTTGTCAATCACGGTAAAATCGGCGAAACCACTTCCGAAGGGCTGAGCCGGCTGAAAAGGGTACTCTATGGAAACCCCAATGCGGATTATGTGCTTTTGCTGGAGGGGGTGAACGACCTGTTGGCCGGCATTTCTTCCGAGACTACGCTTTTCAACCTGAGGACCATGGTTGACAATGTGCTCGGAAGCGGATTGAGGCCCGTCATTTCGGACATGACCCCCCTGTATAACAGTCGACTCAACAAAGCCGTCACCGATGTGTATAACCCCGGTATCGCCGATATCGCCGGTGAAAAAAACGTAAGCCGGGCTGCTTCCTTCAAGGCCTTGGCACCGCACTGGAATTCGTGGAGCGACGACGGCGTCCATCCCAACAGTGAGGGGTACAAAGTGCTGGCCAACGCCTGGTATGCAGCCATTGGATCTTCTGGATCCGGGCCCGGAACCACGCCGCCTGGCAGCACCCCCCCCGTGGCAAGCGGCGGCGGGGGGGGCGGCTGTTTCATTGCCACGGCAGCTTTCGGAACGCCACTGGCTTCTCAGGTTCGTCTGCTTTCAGTTTTCAGAGACAAATTCCTGTTGACCAACGATCCGGGCCGCTGGTTTGTGGCCCGATACTATGCCTACTCTCCTCCGATTGCCGATTACATCCGCCGCCACGAAACACTGAAGACCTTGGTTCGGACGATTCTCTATCCACTGATTCTCTTCAGCCGTCTCATGATCAATGGACAGCTTTCCTGGCCGATTGTATTTTCAGGCGCTTTCGTGATCGTGGTGCTTTCACTCCTCATGATCTGCAGAGCCATCCGGCGCAGCGCACGTGGCAGAGCGCGGAGCTGGGCATGACTGCCGCCGATCGTCAGCTTTCAATATGATCAGAAATTTATCTGACCTGACACGCCATCCCTTTGATATCGTTGTCGTCGGCGGCGGTATCTTCGGCGCCAGCGCCGCATGGGAGGCGGCCCTGCGGGGTTTTTCCGTGGCTCTGGTGGAAAAGCGTGATTTCTGCCACGCCACATCCGCCAACCACTTCAAGATGGTGCACTGCGGCATACGCTACCTGCAGCACGGCGACATCCGGCGGCTGCGAGAATCCAGCCGCGAACGCTCGGCGCTGCTGCGCATCGCCCCGCACTTGGTGCATACCCTGCCCATCGTGATTCCCACTTACGGGCACGGCGTGAAGGGCAAAGCTTTTCTGGGGGCCGGCATGTTGCTCTACGATGCCCTGACCCTGGACCGCAACCGGGGGCTGCTGCCGGAAAGGCGCATCCGGCCCGGGTACTTTTTTTCCACCCGCGAGGTGTTGAAGCGGTTTCCGGGGATAAAGCGGGAGGGACTCACCGGCGCCGCCGTTTTCGAAGAGGGCCAGATGTACAATCCGCCCCGGCTGGCGCTGGCCTTCGTCAGATCCGCCGTGGAAAGGGGCGCCGTAGCCGCCAACTACCTGGAGGCCACCGGGTTCCTGAGAAAAGGGGGCCGCATCGCCGGAGTGCGGGCCCTGGATATACTGAGCGGCGGCAGCATCGAAATCAGGGGGCGTTGTGTGCTCAACACGGCCGGTCCCTGGGCGCACCGTATCATGGAGGACGACCTGGGCCTGAGCATCGATCCGCGCCCCACCTTTTCCCGGGATCTGGCTTTTGTCATTCCCCGGCGTTTTGAAAGCCGTTGCGGGTTGGCCCTGGCTACGGAAACAAGGGACGCCGACACCATCGTGGACCGGGGGGGGCGGCACCTGTTTGCGGTGCCCTGGCGCCGGCACACCCTCGTGGGCGTGTGGCACAAGGTGTTTGACCAGCCGCCGGAGGCGCTGACAGTCACGGCCGAAGAACTGCGGGGGTACGCCCGTGAGGTTAACAAGGCCTATCCCGGCCTGGTGCCTTCGCTGAAGGATATCCAGGTGGTCAACATGGGGCTGACGCTCTTTGGCGAGGAAGGCCGGCAGGGCAGCATGGAAATCAGTTTCGGAAAACGTTCCCAGGTAATCGATCACGCCGAGACGCACGGCGTGGGCGGACTGCTGACCCTCATCGGCGTCAGGGCCACCACGGCCCGCGGCATGGCGTCCAGGGCCATGGATCTGGTTTCACGCCAGCTGGGAAGGCGAGGACCTTTTCCGGACTCCGCCAGAGTCCCCCTGCACGGGGGAGATATCGACGATTTCGGCCGCCTTAGGAAAAAGCTTAAACGGGATGCCGGCGGCAAACTGCGCCCGCAACAGATGGCGTCTCTGATTCGAAACTACGGATCGGCCTATGGGGAGGTGCTGCAGCACGCCGGTAAAAATTTTCAGCATCTGTCCGCCATAAGCGGTTCGACGGTTATCGAGAGCGAGGTTCTGCACGCCGTGAGAACGGAGATGGCCTGCAAGCTGTCCGACGTGGTGCTGCGGCGCACTGATCTCGGCAGCGGCTGCGCCCCTTCCCGGAGGGCGCTGGAGCAGTGCGCCGCCCTCATGGCGGCGGAACTGGGCTGGCGGCGCAGCCGCCTGGAAAAAGAAATCGAGGAAACTTACCAGGCCTATCCCTGGCGGGGGACGGAGAGCGATAGATGACCACTGTACTGATCACCGGCGGCACGGGATTTATCGGTTCGCGACTGGCCCTGCACTGCCTGCAGCGCGGCGACAGGGTGCGCATCTACGGCCGGCTGAACACACCGGCCGAGAGGGCCAATGCCGACACGCTCAAAAGCGGCGGCGCTGAAATCATCCTGGGCTCCATGACCGAAAAGGCCCGTGTCGTGGAAGCGGCCGAGGGGAGCGAGGTGGTCTTTCACCTGGCTGCGGCCCAGCACGAAGCCAACGTGCCGGACCAGGTTTTCTGGGACGTCAATCTCAGGGGCACCCAAACCGTGCTGGCGGCCAGCGCCGCCGTCGGGGTGAAGCGTTTCGTGCACGGCAGCACCATCGGTGTTTACGGTTCGGCGCTGGGCGGCGTTATCGACGAAGACTCCCCGCTGCGACCCGACAACATTTACGGCATCACCAAACTGGCCGGTGAGAGGGCCGTCATGGCTTACAGGGACCGGCTGCCGGTGGTGGCTATTCGTATTTCCGAAACCTATGGCCCCGGCGACCGCCGGCTGCTGAAGCTTTTCAGAGGTGTCCAGAAAGGCACCTTCTTCATCATCGGCAGCGGCGACAATATCCATCACCTGATCTACATCCAGGACCTCATCGACGGGTTGCTGCTGGCCGCCGAAAATGAAAATGCAGCCGGTGGCCTGTTCGTGCTGGCCGGAAAAGAACCGCTTACCACACGGGAGATGGTGCGCAGCGTGGCCCGCGTACTGGACAGGCGGCTCCCAAGGCTACAGGCCCCCATGCTGCCTTTCATGATGGCCGCCGCCGCCATGGAGCTGACGCTGCGGCCCCTGGGTATCCAGCCGCCGCTGCACCGGCGGCGCATGGACTTTTTCCGCAAGAGTTTTTTGTTTTCACGCCGCAAATCGGCCGAAATTCTAGGTTTCGTTCCGCAAGTCGCCTTTGACGAGGGGGCCGCCCGAACAGCCGACTGGTACCGCCGGCACCGTATGCTTTAACAGCGCGCTCGCCTCTCGCCATCTTTTCAGCGTTTTTCAGGAGTGGCAATCTGCAGGACCCGTCCTGCCCGGGCACATCAACCCCCCGTAAAATGCCCACAAGGAGATGAACATGCAAGTCGATAAAAAACTGACGGCACAGATCGAACCTTTCGATACCTTCTGGGAGGCCCCCGCCAACATCGAAAAAGGCTACGACACCTTTGGCAAGTTCTACCGGCGAAACTATCTGAAGTACATGACCATAAAGCCTGGCGACAGCGTACTGGTGATCAGCTGCGGTCCCGGCTATTTTGTAGATCTGCTGAAAAAAATGGGCGTCGGCAGTGTTCTGGGGATCGACGCCGACGCGGACAAGGTCGCCTACGCAAAGGCGAGGCGGCTCGACTGCCAGGTGGCCAATGCCTTCACTTTCCTCAAAGACAACCCCGGGGCCTACGACGCCATTTTCGCCGAACAGGAGCTAAATCATCTCACCAAGCCGGAAATCCTGCGCTTTCTGTCCCTGTGCCACGGCAGCCTGAAACCCGGCGGCCTGCTGGCGGTGCACTCGCTGAACGGCGCCAATCCCATCACCGGCTCGGAAGCGCTGGCCCAGAACTTCGACCACTACAACACCATGACCGAGTACAGCCTGCGACAGGTGCTGGACTACAGCGGCTTTAAAAACATCACCGTGTTTCCGCTCAACCTCTATATTTTTTACGAAAACCCGGCCAATTACATCGGACAGTTTCTGGATACGATTATCCAGATGATATTGAGGATAAGCTTTAAGTATTATGGTAAAACCAACCGGATATTCACCAAAAAAATAGCGGCCGTGTGTCGAAAATAGCAAGGAATGAGGCACCGCGTGAAGACGTCACCACAGAAAATCAAAATCATCGACAAGGCCGACAACATCCGGCACCGGCTGGCGGATGAAAAATCCCCGCCCCTAGATACCTACCGGGCCCTGACTTGCGGCAGGCCGGATTTTTCGCGTTTTGCGGTCTACGAACTGCTGACCGCCGTGCTGGGGCCCCTGCCCGGTGGGGTGGGCTTTTTGCTGCGCAAACAATTCTATCCGCGCTTGTTCGGTGGGTTCGGCCGGGGCGTGATCATCGGGCGCAACGTCACCTTTCGGCACCCCCACAACATTTACCTGGGCAGTCATGTCACCGTGGACGACAACTGTGTGCTGGATGCACGCGGTGCCGGCGAAGCAGGCCTGGTTCTGGGTGACCGGGTGCTGATCAACCGGAACTGCCTGCTGCTGGCCAAGAACGGGCCCATTCGCTTCGGCCGCCGCACCAGCCTGGGCAGCAACTCCGTGGTGGTTTCCATGGACGGCGTCGAAACCGGAGAAGCCGTGCTGACGGCCGGGGGCTGCTACCTGAGCGCCGGGGCCTACCGTTTCGAAGGCTCGGAAGCCGTCATGGACCAGGAGGTATACACCACCGGGCCCATTCGCATCGGATCCGGCGCCTGGCTGGGAACACGGGTCACCGTTCTGGACGGCGTCACCATCGGAGAAGGTGCCGTGGTGGGGGCCTGCGCCATGGTGAATGGCAACATTCCCGACCGCGCCATTGCCGTGGGCATCCCGGCCAGGGTGGTGCGGATGCGGGATTGAACCAGGTATTGGGCGGTGGAAAAGGCTTCCCGAAAATTCGTGCTCAGCGGCCGCGCCAAAACCATATTAAAGGGCCTGGTCACGGCAACCCTGTGCACCCTGATCATCTGGCAGGGGGATTGGCGCGCCATCTGGGACACACTCAGGCGGGCCAACCCGTTGATGATAAGCGCCGTTTTCGTCGGCATGCTGCTGGGCGTCACCATCAGCACCTACAAGTGGCGCCTCATTCTGTCGGTTCACGGGTTGCACTTCGGCTTCAATCGGCTGCAGGGGTATTATTTCACGTCTGTTTTTTTTAACAACTTTTTGCCCAGCAACATCGGCGGCGACGTCTACCGCATCTACCAGACAGCGCGGAATCACCCCAGCCGCGCAGCCGCCGTGGTCGCCGTGCTGACCGAACGCCTGACCGGCATCTGGGCGCTGGTGGCGTTGGCGGCCATGGGCGGGGCAATTGTCCATGCCCAGGGGGATTTCCATCCGCCGTGGCTCTTTCCCGTCACCCTGGTTTTTGGGGCCGTCGCCCTGTCCCCGATTCTGTTCATGACGGTTTCGGGGCGCGCCCAGTCATGGCTGCTGGCGGCCAGGTGGTTTCCCGCCAAACTGAAGAAAGTGCTGGCGCTTTCAGCTGACTATCGACGGCAGCCTGCAAAGACCCTTCAGGTCATCGCCATATCGTTCGGCTTCCACCTGTTCACGCTTTCCTGGATGCTGATTCTCTCGTACGCCGCCGGCGATCCGTCGGGCCTGGCGCGGCTGGTGCTGGGTGCCGCCATCAGCAACCTGGCGGCCTTGATCCCGGTGTCCCTGAACGGCATCGGACTGTTTGACGGCTCTTTTATCTACGTCATGGGGGACATGGGCATGACCTTCGACGCCGCCCTTATGATGATGCTGGTGATCCGTGCGCTGCTTATTCCCCTGAGTCTCGTCGGTGGCATTTTTTATTTGAAAGAGAAAAAAACGCTCGATTTGGAAAAACTGCGAAGCGGTGCCGACAATACCGGCGAGGCCTCCACCGGTTGATGGAAATGCGGAAACCACATCACGGGACCCTGTTGCGACGCCTGGGAAATCCCGTGGAAAGGGCCATCCTTTTCAGTGCGCTGGCGCTTGCGGTGCTGTTCAGTGTCCGGCCGTGGAAAGCCTATTTTTTCACCGGGCTGGGGGAGCACTGGGACCCCAAGGTAATGGGACACTGGATGGCTTGGAACGCCCAGCATATTCTGCAGGGCAGCATTCTCTTTCCCCATTACAACGCAGACTACTTCTATCCGCACCTGTACACCCTGGCTTTTGGTGAAATGTTGTGGCCCGAGTCCTTCCTGTATGCGGCCCTGTGGGCCGTCAGCCACAACCGCTTTCTGGCCTTCAACGGCACCATGCTGTTCTTCTGGGCGCTGGCCGGCGTGAGCATGTATGCGCTCCTGCGGGAGCTCAAGATCGGGCGTGCGGCCGGATACCTGGGAAGCTTCATTTACTGCCTCATGCCCTTCATGATGGCCTTTTACATCGAATTCAACATGATCCTGACCTTCGTCATCCCGTTGATACTGCTGCTGTTCATCCGCTGGCTGAGGGAGCCGACGGTCAGGCGTGCGCTGTGGTTCTGTGCCGGATTTTACATCGCCGTCACATCCTGCATCTATTACACCTACATGGTCGCTTTCCCGCTGGGGTGTGTTTTAATCGTTCACGTGGTCAACCATCGTCAGCTGTTGAAAAGCGGGCGTTTTTATCTTTCCGGGGCGCTCATGGTGGCCGGCGTGGCCATCATCGCGGCCGCCTACCTATATCCTTATGTCATTCTGCGTATGGAGGGGGGATACGTCCGTGGGCTGAGGGATTTTCAGATCAGCCACGCCCAAGCGCTGCACTATGTGGACACGCGCTCGGCGTACCTGATTTATTCGCTGTTCAATCCGCCGGTGCGCTGGACCGAAACCTATCTGTTTCCCGGCAGCGTGCTGGCACTGCTCACGCTGGTCTTTATCGGCGCCGGTGCCTCCCGGCTGCCGTGGAAAAGGGAAAAAAAGGGCCGGGTCGCGCTGATAACGGCGGTTGCCAAGTTTTTCCTGTGGACACTGTTCTGGGCGGTGCTCATCGCCAATGCCTATTCCGGAAAATTCCGTGGGCTGCACGTCCTGCTGCTGCCGGTGTCCCTCCTGCTGCTGGCACTCTATGGTCTGCAAATTCTGATGCCTTCAAAGGGCGGCCGCGAAGAGAGGTTGATCGGTGCACTGGCGGCAGGTGCGGTACTGTGTTTTTTCATCAGCCTGGGGCCGGTGATTACGGTACGGCACGACACCCAGCTGCTGAAACTGGGATACGGCCCCCTGGCGGCACTGTTCACCGCCACACCGATCTTCGGGCTGGTGAGAGGGTTGACGCGTTTTGCCATCATTCCGTTGACCTACCTGGTGGTCGCCGGGAGTTTTACCCTGCACCGGCTGGTCTACATCGACAAGCGGCTCGTCTGGATTGTACCGATGCTTATGGGAATGCTGGTCTACGAGGCCTCTCACATCAAATACCGTTACGAAGACTATGTCAACCTGGTCCATTCCCCGGTCATGCAGCGCGTCCGGCAGCTGCCTGCCGAAAGCGTCCTGTTTCAAATTCCCACGGAACCCAAAGTCATCAACAACAACATCATCATGAACACCATCGGTGATTTTCATTTCACCGTTAATGGGATTTCCGGTTTTGTGCCGCGGCTGTTCACGGAGCTGGAGCAGCTGATGCGCGGTTGGAATATTGAAGAGGTCACGCGGCGGTTGACACAGATATGGCCCAGGGTTTTTTTGGTGATAGACCGTCCCGCCACGCGCTGGCTCGCCAAGGGGTGGCACAAGCCTTTTCCGTGGGCGCATATCGATAAACACTGGCGGCTGGTGGCCCGGGATGGCATTTATTCGCTTTACAAACCCCGGCAGGAGGTTTTTACCGGGAGCCGCATTCTGCGGCTTGTCAGATCCGATGTGCTCAGGGAAAAGGCGCTGTTCACTTTTTCGGCTCGGTTGGCTGGAGGCCATCCAGGTTCAGCAGGGTCTTTTCGTGTCACGGTCAATGGGCGGGAGGCGGCACAGGGGGAATTGTCCACCGAGTGGCAGGATTTCCGGTTTTTGCTGCCCTCGGATTCAATGGGGAACCTGAGCGGGGATCGGGTGGTCATCGAGATCGGGCCGCGTGACGGTAAGACCGGAGATCCGGCGGGCGGCGGGAAATGGGAAGTTCGGCGGCTCAATTTTAAAGCGCCGGTGCCGGACACCAGGGGATAGCGGATCCTGATTACACCAGACGATTGCACTCACGGCATGGAGCCATCCCAGAGAGCCTTTTTCTGGTCCGGTGTTTTCCTGCTGTATGTCGGCGCGGCGGCCCTGCTCGGGATCCTGGTCTTTCGTCTCTGCGCCCACAACATCTATCTTGCCTGTGCGCCGGCGTCGTTTCTCCTGGGACTGGCCATCGCCGTCCTCGTTGACCGCCAAACGGGTGCCTTACGGAAAAGACGTCTGTCTCTGTGGTGCCTGTCCGGCGCGGCCACGGTCGTCGTCGCCTTCGTTTTTTTCACCCCGCTGCCCCTTACGGGCATAGCCCTGAGGATCGGGGTGGTGCCGGAATCCATGGAGTTTTCCCTGCGGCAGTCCTTATCAGGCCGGAGCGATGTTTTTGTTTCGATTTACCGATCACGGGGGGCCACCGCCACCGATCTTGATTTCATTCTGCCCGCGCCTATTGGAAAAAACAGCCAACCCCTACGCTTTTATCCGGGGCAACGTCCTCGTCGTCTGTATTACGGGCGCCACTTTTTCCCCTGCGACATACAGAGGCTGTCATACGGTACGGATCTTTTTTTCTTTTACATCGCCCTGGCGGAGTACACCGGCAGGACCATCGTGTCTCTGACCGCAGCGTCTGAAAGTGGGGCCATCAAAGACATCGACGGGCACACGCTGCGCGTCTGGGGGCCGCTCAATATTACCGTAGATGCCGCGCGCATACGCGCCGACAGTTCCGTATGGCGGGTGGTTGTGGTCAAGTGCGCCTGGGGCGCGGTGCTGATGGGCACCTTTGCACTGGCGTTGTGGTCCCCGTACCTTCTGGCACACACAGGGGACCGGCGCCGGAGGGTGGAAAGTTTTCTGGCCTCGTGATCGAAGTTATGTAGGTCTGCGGCCATAGGCCCTCTTAAGCCATCACCTCCGGAGATGAACAGCCAAACTGCCATGAGCCTGAACCCTTACCTGAAAATCGCCCGCTTCGACCACTGGTTTAAAAACGTCTTCATGCTGCCGGGTATCGTTCTGGCGGTGTACGACAACCCCCTGATTGTGGGCTGGCAACTGCTGTGGCGAGTGGCGGCGGCGCTGATAGCCTTCGGCCTGGTGGCATCGAGCAACTATGTCATCAACGAGCTCATCGATGCGCCCCACGATGCCCTGCATCCCGTGAAAAAATACCGCCCGGTTCCCTCGGGACAGGTGAATGCCGGTGCTGCCTATACCGAATGGATCCTGCTGGCGGCGGTCGGCCTGGGGTTTTCAGCCGTTCTGGGAAAACAGCTCTTCATGGTTTCCGCCGGCCTGTGGGTCATGGGGTGTGTGTACAACATCCCGCCCGTTCGTTCCAAAGACAAGCCCTATCTGGATGTCCTCAGCGAAGCCGTCAACAACCCCCTGAGACTGCTGGCGGGCTGGTATGCGGCCGGCATGGTGAAACTGCCCCCGGTGTCGTTGATCGTGGCCTACTGGATGGTGGGTGCCTTTTTCATGGCGGTCAAGCGCTTTGCCGAATACCGCAAGATTGCCAACCCTGAGAGGGCCTCCCATTATCGCAACAGTTTCGGGCACTACAACGAAGAGCGGCTGCTGGTCAGTGTGGCATACTACGCCGTGGCTTTCGGTCTTTTTTTCGGCGTTTTTATCATGCGCTACCGGCTGGAGCTGCTGCTGTCTTTTCCTTTCATCGCCGGGTTCATCGGCTGGTATATTCATCTCGGTTTTCTGGTCGACAGTCCGGCTCAATACCCTGAACGGCTCTATCGCCAGCGGGGATTCGTCATTTTCGCAACGCTTTGCGTCGGCGTGATGCTGCTGCTGCTCTTCGTGGACGTGCCCATGCTGCACCAGATCTTCGTACCCACCATGCGGGCCCAGTGATATGCAACGCGCACTGATTCTAAACTATGAGTATCCACCCTTGGGCGGCGGCGGCGGCCGGGTTTCCCATAGCCTGGCGCGCGGGTTCCTTCAGCGGGGCATCGCCGTGGACGTGGTCACCAGCCGCCACGGCCGCCTGGCCGCCAGGGAAACCATGGACGGCGTGCAGGTGTATCGGGTGCCCGTGTTGGGCCGCAAAGAGCAGCAGACGGCCACCTTCGTGTCCATGTTTTCGTACCTGCCGCCGGCCTTCCTGTGTGCCGCCAGGCTGTGCGCCGGAAAGCACTATGATTTCATCAATACCCACTTCGTGCTGCCCACCGGCCCTGTGGGTGTCCTCCTCACGTCGCTTTTTCCCGTTTTCAATATCCTGTCCATTCACGGCGGGGACATTTACGACCCGTCCAAAAAAAGCTCCCCGCACCGCTCGGCACTCTTCAAGCCCGTGGTGCGCTTCCTGCTGAACCGGTCGGACTGCATCGTGGCCCAGTCCAGCAACACCCGGCAAAACGCGATTGCATTCTACCGCCCCCGCCGGCACATCGAGGTCATTCCCCTTGCGTATGAGCCTTTCCGTTTCCGGCCGGTCTCCCGGCAAGCGCTCCACCTGCATGAAGACAAGAAGTATCTTGTCAGTGTCGGTCGTCTGGTAAAACGCAAGGGCTTCGAGTACCTGATCCAGTCGCTGTGCCACATGGGCAACGATGTGGAGGCGCTGATCATCGGTGACGGCCGGGAAAAAGACCGTCTCATCGAGCTGGCCGCCGGACTGAACGTGCAGTCGCGGGTGCACTTTGTCGGCCAGGTTTCCGAAGAAAAGAAGTTTCAGTATCTGGCCAACGCCGATATTTACGTTTTGAGCTCGCTGCACGAGGGGTTCGGTATCGTGCTGCAGGAGGCCATGCAGGTCGGTCTGCCCATCATCGCCACCAACAACGGAGGACAGGTTGACCTCATCGAAGACGGCGTCAACGGGATTCTGGTAAACAGTAGAGATGCGGGCGCCCTTGCCGGGGCTGTCGGCAGCCTACTGCATTCCGAAAACCTGCGCGAAAAAATGTCGGCTGAAAACCGATCGCGGATAAGTCAATACAGCATCGATGCGGTCGTTGATCGCTATCTTGGTCTGGTCAAAACCACGTGAGCGGGAAATGACCCGGCAGGGGAGGAAACTGACAGCAAGTGTGTGGCATAACGGGAATCATATGCCCTGAAGGGGTATCGGAACAACAGATTCGCCTGATGAACCGCATGTTGCGGCACCGCGGTCCCGATGACGAGGGGATGTATATCGATGAAAGCGGCACCGTGGGACTGGGACAGCGCAGGCTGTCCATCATAGACCTCGACGGCGGTCACCAGCCCATGTGCAACGAGGACGGCACGCTGTGGATCACCTTCAACGGCGAGATTTATAATTTCGAGGAGATCAAAGCGCGTCTCAGCCAGCCCCATCGGTTCAAGACCCGCAGTGACACCGAGGTGGTCCTGCATCTGTACGAGGAAAAGGGCGAAGACTGTGTCAAAGAGCTGCGGGGCATGTTTGCGCTGGCCATTTACGATACCCGCCGCAAAAGGCTTTTCATGGCCCGGGATCATCTGGGGCAGAAGCCGCTTTTCTATCACCACGGGGGAACGGCTTTCGCCTTTGCCTCCGAGATCAAATCCCTGTTGGCCCTCAAACCCGAGCTGCGGGAAATGGACTGCCAGGCCCTTTACGAATACCTGACCATCCGCATCATAACGCCGCCGCGGTCCATGTTCCGGGGGGTGCGCAAACTCCCGCCGGGGCACAAACTGGTGTTTGAAAACGGCCGTGTCGATATTCAGCCGTACTGGCAGTTGAGGTTTGAACCCAAGCGTCGACAATCTTTCGGGGACACCCTGCAGGAACTGGAAAACCGCCTGGAATCCACCGTAAAATACCACCTGGTCAGCGACGTGCCGGTGGGCGCCTTTCTGTCCGGCGGCATGGATTCCAGTCTGGTGGTCGCCATGATGCATCGTGTTAACGGTGAGGCCTTCAAGACCTTTTCCGGTGATGTGCCCTATGCCGGTTTCAGCGAGCTTCCCTATGCCCGCATGGTGGCCGATCAGTGCGGCACCCGCCACTTCGAGTTGACCATCAACCCCTCCCTGGTGCGCAAACTGCCCGACCTGGTGTGGCACCTGGACGAGCCCTCGGATCCGCTGTCGGTATGCATGTACTGCATATCGGAATTGGCCCGCCGGGAAGTCAAGGTGGTGCTGGGGGGCGACGGCGGCGATGAGCTTTTCGGCGGCTATGACCGCTACTACGGCAACATCTATGCCGGATACTATGCCATGCTGCCGGAGACCTTGCGCAGGCGGGTAATCGAGAAACTGCTCGACCGCATGCCCGAGGGTTTCTGGTATCGCAGCCTGAGCCACAAGCTGCGCTGGATACACCAGATGTCCTTTTACAGCAGCGGCCTGCGCTATGCCAGGAGCCTCAGTTATTTCTATTTTTCAGACCGCTACAAAAGGGCGCTCTACACGCCTTTTTTTCAGAAGCAGGCGGGGTTGTTCGACCCCGAAGCCAACCTGGCATACTATTTCGACCGCGACAACGCCGCGCGCCCCGTCGACCGCATGCTGTACGTGGACGCTATGACGCGCATGCCCGACCATCCCAACATGATCCTGGACCGCATGACCATGGCCCATGGACTCGAAGCCCGATCACCTTTCCTGGATCACAAACTGGCGGAGTTCTGTGCCGGCATGCCGCCGGAGTTCAAGATCAGGGGGACGCGCAGACGGGTTATCCAGACGGCGCTGGGTCGAAAACTTCTGCCGCCGGCGTTGATTCGCCGAAAAAAACAAGGATTTTCGTCGCCGCTGACTTATTTGCTTGAAAACGAGTTCCGGCTGCTTTACGTTCTATTTTTAAAAGATGCCTCTCTGGTACGGGATGGCTATTTAGCCCGGGCCGCCATCGATGAACTGCTGGAGCAGCATTTGAGTAAAAGAGCGGACCATGGCAACCGCCTGTGGCTGCTGGTCAACGCCGAAATCTGGTATCGCCTGCATATCGAGAATCAGGGCCGGCAATATTTAAAGAACTACCTCAGAGAAAAGGCCGCAACCTGCGGTCTGAACGGATAATAGAATGTCTTCACCCGTGGGACACTCGTTGGCCGGCTACGTCATCGCCGCCTGGCGCGACAAATCGCTGAAACCCCGCAGCCTGCTGCTGCTGGGCGTCTATATTTTCCTGGCCAATGCCCCGGACCTGGATTTTATTCCCGGCATGCTGCGGGGAACACCCAACCTCTACCATCACGGCATCAGCCACAGCATCGGTTTCGGTTTTATGTTTGCCCTGATTGCCGGCGTTATCATCAGTTTAACCACCAGCCGGCGCTTCGGGCGTGAATTTTTCTTCATGTTCGCCCTCTATGGGTCCCATCTGCTGCTGGATCTGCTCTCGATGGACGGACGTCCCCCTTTCGGCATTCCGATTCTGTGGCCGTTTTCGGGTCACTACTTCATGATTCCGCTGCTGCCGCCGGTCATGCATTCGGTGCTGGACGACGCCACCATCGGTCAGTTTCTGGCGGACGTATTCTCCAAACACAACCTGTACGTGATCGCCCTGGAAATGATGCTGACGGTGCCGTTTACCGTGCTGCTGTTTTTCCTCTCACGCAAACAGCCGCGACATGCCTGAAGCCTGACCCATGAAAAAACGCCGTAAACTTCTGTTGGCGGCGGTGCCGATCCTGCTGTTCGCTGCCGGGGTGGTGTCGTGGTATCTGCTGACGCCGCGCATCCTGTCGTCTACCGAGGCGAAAAGCCCGCGGCAGCGTCTGGCCGCCAAGATTCCGACGGCTGTTCTGCTGTGGTCCCGCGACGGCGTGGTCACCGCATCGCGGCTCGCCCTCTGGAAGCCGATCCGCATCACGCCGGGTGAGAATCCGCGATGGTCTCCGGACGGTGCCGGATTCGTTTTTACGCGGGGACACGATGTCTGGTTGATGAAAAACGACCTTTCGAACCCCATGCGGATAATGAAAAACGTGGTCACCGCATACGGAACCGGCGCTTACTGGACCGAGGACGGCCAGGCGGTGGTGGCCATCCGCAGGGATGATGCCCGCAAAGTCGTCAAACTGGATCTGGTTTCCCGCAAAATCCATACCATTCACGATGAGGGCAAACCGCCCTACCGGGGATTCCGGCTGGGCCAATGCGCCGAACTACGCTTCCGCGGGCGTTACCTGCTGACGTTTACCGCCGACCAGGGGCATCGCAGCATGATCATCGACCTGAAGAACAGGCGCTATATCGCCAATGCGCTGATGCGCAAGGGAGACTGCGAACCGGCCTGGTCCCCGGACGGCCGCTTCCTCGTCATGACACGCAGGGTCCGGGGCAACATCAACCGGCCGCTGTACATCGCCTTTTTCGATGCTGCCCGGGGCAGCCTGTCGGAATCGTCCTATTTTATCGGACAGGGCCGATGCCACCGCGCAGCGGTTGCCAACGATTCCGACTATGTACTCTACGAATCATCCGCGCAGATATTCTGCTGGCGCGTCCAGGACCGGGTAAAAAAACCGCGCAACGGCATCCAGCTCACCACCGAGGGGAAAAACACGGACCCCAGCTTGTACATTTTCCCCGAACAAGTGCCGCCAGCATTTCGGTGAAGTCTCCGATTCGGCTGCTGGCGTGATCCATGCCCGCCAACGAAATCATCCCTGCATGTATCTATCTCCCCAAAAGCGCATAGTTGTCTTCCTCGTTCTCGGGCTTGTGCTGAGCGCATGGCTCCTGTCCCACAGGGCACTGGTGCGGATATCGCTGAGAACCGACACGCGGGGCAGTTTCAAAATATACTGGGCCGGAAAGGGTGGGGCATACAGCGAGAGGCGCTCGGCATCGGTGCTGATCACCTCCTCCCAGACACAGTACGCCTTTTTCATGGGCGACCTGGGCGACATCAGCAGGATTCGTATCGACCCGCTGGACAGGCCCGGAAATGTCGTGATTGCCCGTATCGTGATATCCCAGGTGCCTTATCGGAGCATCGCCATTTCCGCCCGGCAGAATGCCGAAAATCTGAGACCGCTGCAGCAGATAAAAGCGGTCACCCTCAAAAAAGAGGGCATCGCCATTACCACGGCCGGGCAAGACCCCCAGCTGGAAGCCGCTATCCTAGCCCGCAGGGGGGGCGCCAACTGGCTGCCTTCCATCCTGAAAATAGCGGTTCTGGCCTTCCTGGTGGGCCTTCTACTGGAATTGGCGGTTCGGGTTCCTTCGGGTTGGCGTTACGCGCCGCGGCTGATGATATTCATCCTGGGGCTGATCATGGCCATGGCCATGGTCAGCCGGTTCAACATGCACCCCGACGAATACGTGCACGTTCAGGCTGCACAATTTTATGAAGATCACTGGCTGCTGCCGGCCATATGTTCACCGGAGGCCGCCGGAACTTACAGTGTGCACGGTGTCTCCCGCCTGGACTCCTTCGAGATCGTTTATTTTTTCGCCGGCAAATTTTCCCGTATGCTGGCCATGCTGCCCCTGGAGGCACACCTGCGGCTGCGTTTTTTCAATATCCTGCTGTTCGGCATTCTGCTGTGGCTGTGCCTGGTAAAAAGCGAACACCGTATTCTGTACCTGCCGCTGCTGATCAGTCCCCAGGTGTGGTATATCTTCAGTTACTTCAACTCCGATGCCTTCTCCCTGTTCATCTGCTTCCTGCTGGCATACATGGTACTGGAAAAGCGCAGCCCGGCCAGGCAGCTGGTTTTCGAAGACCTGCCGGCGGCGGCATTGGCCGGTCGGCTGATGGGCGCCGCCCTGCTGCTGGCCATGGTGCCGCTGCTCAAACTAAACTTTTATTTTTTCGGCATTTTTCTGGCGGGCTTTCTGGTTATCAGGCTGCTGGAGAGCGGTTTTTCCGTGCCCATGCGCACCTGGAAACGGCTGGGGCTGGTTGTGGCCGTGGCCATGGTTCTGGCGGGGGGGCGTTTCGGTTACGATGTGGTTCAGAACGGCTGGGATCGATCCCGGAAACTGACCGAATGCCGCAACCAGCAGGCCAGACCCCGGTTCAAGCCCAATACCCCGCTGAGGGCCCAGCATTTCGGGCTGAACCTGAAAAAGCGCGGCGTCACCATTGAGCAGATGTTCGACCGCTACGGCTGGGGGCGCATATCGTTTCAGAGCACCTTCGGCGTGTACGGCTACATGTCTTTGTACGGCTCGATTCTCTATTACCAGGTCATTAAATATCTCGTTTACCTGCTGTCCGCTTTGCTGGTATGGTCCGCTTGCTTTCGGACAGCGTTTCCCATCAAACTGGACCTGGCCAATGTGATTATCTGCGGCCTGACGCTGGTGGGCGCCGCGTTCTGGAATTCATGGAATGTGGACCTTCAGAACCAGGGCCGTTATTTCCTACCGCTTTTCGCCATGGTCGGCATGTTGCTCGTGCAGGTAGAAGAACGTGTTCCCGCCAGGTTGCTGAACCTCCTGGCGATTTCCCTGTTTATCCTTGGTGCCTACTCCTTTCTATTTTACGGGCTGTTGCCTATCCCCAAGGTCTGAGGTGTCATTCACCATCAACGGGAAGGATTTGAACCCATGTTCCTGGAACACCTTGATGAACACAGACGCTGTTTCGAAAAGCTGCCGCACCTGGAGGCGGCGGTTGGCACAGCCGTCGCGGTGATGACGGCAGCCCTGAAAAAGGGCGGCAAGGTGATGATTTGCGGAAACGGGGGCTCCGCCGCGGATGCCCAGCATTTTGCCGCCGAACTGGTGGGCCGCTTCGAAGCCGAACGGCAGGCGCTGGCCGCCGTCGCATTGACAACGGATTCATCCATCATGACGGCCGTGGCCAACGACTATGCCTTTTCCCGGGTGTTCGCCCGGCAGGTGGAGGCCCTGGGGGGGGCCGGTGACGTGCTGGTGGGTATCTCCACTTCGGGGATGTCAGAAAACATAGGCGAAGCGCTCAATGTCGCCGGCCAGAAAGGCCTTGCCACCATCGGCCTGCTGGGCAGAGACGGCGGCCGGCTGAAATCGCTTTGCGATACCTCGGTGGTGGTGCCGGCCACCCGCACCGCCCGTATACAGGAAGCGCACGTTTTTATCCTGCACGTCTGGGCCTCCGCCATCGAGAAGGCATTCAGCCAGGCGCCGCGTGCCAGGTAACCCGGGACAGCCACAACAGAAGAGAAGTATGTTCAATACGTTCCGGTGACTCCGCGCCGATGGTGTTTCGCCTTCGCCCGGTGTCCATCCGGGGCGCCATCCGGTCGTCCGTCTGAATTTCAAAGTCGCCCCACCGAAACACGATTGGCGCACCTCTGGCAACCACTTAACTGAGGTTTTTGAGAATATACCAACAGAAAGCACAAGGCGCAGAAATGACGAGCCTATCCATCATTGTCCCCGTCATGAACGAAGCGGAAAATATCGTCGCGCTTCACCAGGAGATCGTGCAGGTATGCGAAACCAACGCCTATCGTTACGAGATCATCATCGTCGACGACGGATCCACCGACGGCACCGTCGAGGTCGCCGCCGGGCTCAGGCCCGTGAAACTGGTCTGTTTTCAGAAAAACTTCGGTCAGACCGCGGCCCTGGACGCCGGCATCGATCATGCGCAGTATGACTATATCGTCACTATGGACGGAGACCGCCAGAATGACCCTCACGACATTCCCCGGCTGGTGCAGTACCTGGAGGAGAACAATCTGGACGCCGTGTCCGGCTGGCGGGTGAACCGCCGCGATAAAACCGCCAAACGACTGGTGTCGCGGGGCGCCAATCTCCTCCGCGCCCTGCTTCTCAAAGACGGCATCCACGACAGCGGCTGTTCGCTGAAAATATATCGTCGCAGCTGTTTTGAACACGTGCGGCTGTACGGAGAGATGCACCGCTTCATCCCGGCGCTGCTGAAAATAAAGGGCTTCCAAATCGGTGAACTGGCCGTCAATCACCGGCCGCGGGTGGCGGGGAGCACCAAGTACGACTGGCGCCGGACCATCAAGGGATTCGTGGACATCCTGTCGGTGTGGTTCTGGAACAAATACGCCGTTCGGCCGCTGCACCTGCTGGGGGGCGGGGGGCTGATTTGCCTCTTGATGGGCATGATCACCGTCCTGTATACTTTCTTTCTGTTTCTCAGGGGAGAGGATATGTCCAATTCAGCCTTTCCGCTGCTGGCCGCCTTTCTGACCATTACCGGGATCCAGCTGTTCATATCCGGGCTGCTGGCGGATGTGCTGATGAAAATCTACTTCGAAAAAACCAACGACACGGCCTATACCATCCGCAAAGTCATCGTAAACGGGATGGAGCATGCCGCCACTCAAAAGAACGACACGGGTTGATGATTTCGTAAAAAGTCAGGAGTCAAGCGGCGCTTCCTTTAGTGGACAGCTGACACCTGATACCTGACCGCTTTTTTCAATGCCCAATCCCCTCATCAGTGTCGTGGTACTGAACTGGAACGGCAGACCCCATCTCGAAGTCTGCCTGCGCTCGCTTCGGCGACAGCAGACCGAGGACGTGGAAGTCATCCTGGTGGACAACGGTTCCCGTGACGACTCGGTTGCCTTCGTGAAAGAGCGTTTCCCGGAGGTGCTGATTATGGAAAACCGTTCCAATCTTGGCTTTTGTGCCGGTAACAACGTGGGCATAAGAGCCGCCCGGGGAGATTTCATCGCCCTTCTCAACAACGATACCGAGGTGTCTCCCCACTGGCTGAAAAGTTTCCTCGAGACCGCCGCAAAGCACCCCGATGCCGGGCTTTTTGCCTCCCGGATGCTGCTCTTCGACCGGCGTGACCTTATCGACAGTGCCGGAGATCTGTTTTTCACGGCAGGTTTTGCCGCCAAGAGAGGGTGGCTTCAAAAAAACGGCCGACGCTTTCAGGAGCCATGCCCGGTCTTCGGCGCTTGCGCCGGGGCAGCGCTCTACCGGCGTGACATGCTGGCAGACATCGGTCTGCTGGATGAAGATTTTTTTGCCAACGCAGAAGACGTGGATCTGAGCTTCCGCGCGCAGCTGCGCGGATACCGCTGTCGTTACGTTCCGGAAGCCGTTGTCTACCATAAGGGGGGCACTACCATCGGGCGGTCCCCCCGGTGGTTTTACCTCATGCGCCGCAACCAGCTGTGGGTGGTCATTAAGAACATGCCCCGTGAACTGCTCCGCAGGTACTGGCCCCAGATGCTGTTTTACAATGCAGCCTCCCTTTTCTACCACCCCCTGAGGGGCAGGGCCAAACTGATTTTCGCCGCTTACCGGGATGCTTTCAGAGGGGGCGACAAAATGCGTCGGAAACGCACCCGCATTCAACGGAATCGACGGGTGGATGCGGATTATATCGACAAGATTCTGTCCCACGGGGGGGTGTTCCGGCGGGCGCAGCGTCCGGTAACCCAGCAGCTCGGCGCTTCGGAATATACCGTTCGATGAGGTGCAGACAGCTTCGCCGCGGGGAACACGGGGGCGCGGGGAAAAAGCTTGATAAAACGCCCGGGTCTCCGTGACCCCGCTGGCGGGATTTTAAACAGAAATGGCAGCTCCGGCGGTTAGCATCATCATCCTCTATTACCGGTCTCTCTGGTCGCTTAACGCCTGCCTGGACAGCGTCGCGCGCCAGGACTATCCCCGGCTGAAAGTCCTGTTCCTGGACAACGCTTCCCAGGACGGGGCCGCCGATAGGGTCCGACGGCGTTACCCCCGGTTTGAAGTGCTTGAATTCAGCCGCAACCTGTTTTTCTGCCGGGCCAACAATATCGGCATCCAGCGAACCGGCGGCGACTACGTGGTGCTGCTGAATGCCGACGTGGTGCTCACGCCGGGCTTCATTACGGCAATGGTCGCGGCCGCCGAATCGGATCCCGCCGTGGGGATGGTCTCCGGTAAACTGCTGCGCATGGGCAGAGATCTGAACCCGCTCAGTCCGCCGGTGATCGATTCCACGGGCATGCTTTTCAGTCGCCAGATGCGTCATTTCGACCGGGGTGCCGATGAGATCGACAGTGGTGGGTTTGAAGAAAAGAGCCCTATTTTCGGCCCCTCCGGTGCGGCGCCGCTTTACCGTCGCGACATGCTGGCCGACGTCGCCGTGGACGGGCAGGTATTCGACGAGGCCTTCGTGATCTACCGTGAAGACGCCGATCTGGCCTGGCGGGCTCAGCTCCTGGGTTGGAAAGGGCTTTACACACCCCGCGCCGTGGCCTACCATGCCCGCGGGTTGAGGCCGGGCTTACGGCGTCGTGACATCGCGCCCCTGCTCAACATGCATTCGGTAAAAAACCGCTTTCTGATGCGCTTGAAGAATCAGACACTGGGGCATGCCGTGAAGTTCGCCGGCCCGGCGCTTTACCGGGATTTGCTGGTGGTGGGCTACGTTCTGCTGGCAGAGCACCGTTCGCTGCCGGCGCTGTGGCTGGTCATCCGGCTCATGCCGGAGACGCTGAAAAAACGACGGGTTATACAGGCGAAAAAACGGGTGGATGAAAAATATATGATGGACTTATTTATGGGGTGATGGAAGGTGCAAGATGTCAGGTATAAGGTATCAACTTTCAGTAAAAAAATTGAAATATAAAATAGATAAGCTCTAATATATAAACAATGACATTAAATATCGCCATGTTGGGTACACGGGGGGTGCCCGCCAGTTACAGCGGGTTCGAAACCTGTGTGGAAGAGTTGGGTTGGCGGCTGGTACGGCGCGGTCACCGGGTAACGGTGTACTGCCGGTCTCACCACATCGTTTATAACCAGACCACGTACCGGGGCATGCATCTGGTCAAGCTGCCCACCCTGGCAAACAAGTATTTCGACACCCTGCTGCACACCTTCCTTTCCTCCCTGCACGCCTTGGGGCAGGGGTTTGACATCGGGCTCTACTTTATCGCCGGAAACAGCCTCATGAGCTGGATTCCGCGACTGGCAGGCACCCGCACGCTCCTGAACGTGGACGGTTTGGACTGGAAGAGAGAAAAATGGCCTGCGGCGGCCAAACTCTACATCAAGACAGCGGAGTATCTCGCCACCCGGCTACCCAACCGGTTTCTGACCGACTCCCGGGCGGTGCAGGCGTATTATGAACGCCGTTACGGAAAACGTCCGCCCTATATTCCCTATGGCTCTGAAGTGCGTCCTGAACCCCCTGGGGAAACACTGGCCGGCCTGGGTCTGGAACCGCGTGGCTACATCCTTTTTGTCGGCAGGCTGGTCCCCGAGAACTGTGCCCACCATCTGGTGGAGGCCTTCCGCCATCTTGACACTTCCCTGAAGTGCGTGATAGTGGGCGACGCACCGTATGCGGACGCGTACATACAGCGGCTCAAAGACGCCGCCAGGGACGACACCCGCATCATTTTCACCGGTTACCTTTTCGGCCGCGGCTACCGGGAGCTGGGATCCAATGCCGCCATTTTCGTTGAGACTTCGGGTGTCGGGGGAACCCACCCCGCCCTGCTAGAGGCCATGGCGCTGGGCAACTGCGTTGTCGTCAACGGCACGGAAGAAAATCTGGAGACCATCTCAGACGCCGGACTGTCCTACAACGGGGCAGGGGGCAGCCAAGAACTACGGCTGATTTTGCAGGAATTGCTCTCCGACCAGGGACAACTGGAGCGTTTTCGCAGCCTAGCATCCAAGCGGGCAACGCAGCGCTTTCAATGGGAAAGTGTAACCGACGCCTACGAAAGCCTTTTCTACCGGCTCTGCCGCAGGCCGCTGCCTCGGCGTCTTCAAGAGCCTGCCGGTGAAATGACCCCATGAAAAGCGGAACTTTCACCATTTTCATGGCGGCGGTGTACCGGGGCATCGATTTCCTCGTGCTCTTCGCCGGTATGCTGGCCTCCTATCGGCTGTACCGCATGCTCAACATCGGCAGGCAGGTCTATTACCCGGACCACCAGGTGATGATCGCCGCCCTGATCGCCGCGGCCACGGTAGTGGTGATCCTGCAGATCGTAGGGGCCTACCGGCGGGAGTCCAGCCTGCTCAACGTCAATGAAATCAAGGCGGTCTGCAAAGGCGTTACCATCAGCTACCTGGTGTTTGCGGTTTTTCTCTACTTCGGCACCATTTACCTTTCACGGTACACACTGGGATTTTCCTATGTCCTTTCCATGGTCCTGCTGGTCATCGAACGTACGGTGCTCTACCATCTGCTGCCGGTGGCCAACCGGCTCTCCGGAATGAACAAAAAGATACTGATATACGGGGCTGGAGAACTGGGGCAGACCCTGTATCGCAACATCGTCAATTCTCCCAAGATGGGTATCACGCCGGTGGGCTTCATCGACGACGATCCTGGAAAAGCCGGGTCGGTTTTCCGGCAGCTCGGGTTCAACTGCAAGGGCGGACTATGTGTGCTGGGAAATGGCGGTCAGCTCAGCCGCATCAGGCAGGAACACCACGTCGACGAAGTTTGGGTGGCGATTTCCAACGTGAGCAGCGACGTCCTGCTGGCCATTCTGGAAAATATCAAGAAATGCGGGCTGAAGGCATGTTTCATTCCCAATTTGTATCGGCTTTTTGTGCACCGTATCCGTATTTTCACCATCGGCGACCTGCCGGTGGTTGAAGAAGTGCGCCAGCAGAAAAAACCCTACCTGTATGTCAAACGCTATCTGGACATGGCACTATCCATCGTTCTGCTGATGCTGCTGTGGCCGCTGATGCTGGTCATAGCCCTGGCCATCAAGGTCGACTCTGCCGGACCCGTAATTTTTACCCACGACCGCGTGGGCAAGAACGGAAAGATATTTACCGTCTACAAGTTTCGTACCATGCACCGCGAAACGGATCCGCTGGCACCCAGCCCCACAAGCCACGAAGACCCGCGCATCACCCGGGTAGGACGATTTCTGAGAAAGACCAGCCTTGACGAGGTCCCGCAACTGTTCAATATCCTCAAGGGGGACATGTCCTTTGTGGGGCCGCGGCCGGAGATGCCGTTTATCGTGAAAAAATATAACGCGCTCCAGCGCGAACGGCTCCAGATGCTGCCGGGGCTCACCGGTATGTGGCAGCTCAGCGGTGACCGCAGCCGCGCCATTCACGAAAACATGGATTATGACCTTTATTACATCCGGCACGTTTCCTTTTTCCTGGATGTGGCCATTCTGATCGAGACACTCATTTTTGCTTTCAGGGGCATTTGATTGATCGCTTCCAGTAATCGATTGACGGTTCCCGGTCGACTGCGGGGGCATTTTTTCAGCATGGTGTTGTTCGTGCTGCTCAGCAGTGCCTTTCTGTGGCTGTCGGGTATCGGTTCAGCGTGGCTGAGGGTGGCCGTGAGCACGCTGGTGCTGGCAACCTGTGTATTGCTGCCGGACCGGCGCTGGATGGGAAACGGCAAATGCCTGCTTTGGTTGTCACTGGCGTATGCCGTCGCGGTTCTGGTATCCGCTCTCATGCATCATTTGGCCTTGAGTCGGCTGGATCCGGCCGATTATATTACCGCCGCCCGCGGTACCGCTTTCTGGGGCGAGGGCACCCTGACGCGGCAGACAGCCGTTTATCTGCTGTTTCCGATGCTGCTGGTGATTTCCATGGCCCTGTTTCAGAATATGGAAAACGGTCTCGGATACCTGAAAGCGCTGCCGCTGCTGCTGCTGCCCTCCCTGGGGGTGGCTGTCTATCAAGCCTATATCGATTTCCATTTCTGGAATCCCTCGGCGCGCACCTGGGCGGACCGGGTTTCGGGCCTGGGGTCGGATGTCAACGGATTCGGAATAACGCTGTTCCTGCTGTTTCCCATTGCGCTGATGGCCTTGGTGCTTTCACGGGGTAAAATGGCAAAAATGGCTTACGGCCTGGTGCTGGTGCTGATCTGCTGGGCGGTTTTTTTGAGTGGCAGCCGCACCGCCTTCGGGGGTATCCTGCTGATGATCACCCTGTTCCTGCCCGTGCGACACCGCCTCATGGAAAGAAAGATTTCGGCTGGCCGGATGATCGTCTGGTCATTGGCGGCTGTGCTGGTGGCCGTGCTGCTGGTCGGCGGTATTCTGCTGAAGAGCGGGCGCCTGCAGGAAATGCCTCTTGCCAGCCGCCTGCTGCATTCCCTCGAGTCGAGCAAACAAGCCGGCGACCTCCGACGGCTTTCCAGCCGGTGGGAGTTGGGCCTACAGGCGGTTCGAATGGTAGGGCGCTCGCCTTGGGCGGGATGGGGACCTGGAGGGTTCTGGCGGCAGGTGGACAACACGAGAGCCCGCTACGGCGAGCACACGGGTTACATAGACAACGCCGAAAACCTCTATCTGCAGGTAGCCGCCGAACTGGGCCTACCACTGGTGGTCGTGGTGCTGCTGTTTTTCCTGATTCCGATTCATGCCGCTGTACACCTCCGGGACAAAATCGCGGATGCGCGGCAACGCTTTGCCACGGGCATGGTAACCTGCACGGTGGCGGTGATGGTGGTACTGTGCCTCACAGGCCCGCATACCTTTTCTCCCGAAGTGGCCTGGATCGTCTGTGTGCTGCTGGGGTATCTTTTTTCAACAGGACTCAAAGCCGGATGGCAACCGGTCCTGAAAATCCGCTCCCGCGTTGTGGCGGCAATGGCGGTGGCTTTCATGGTGGTTTTTTCTGCCGGCACTTACGCCTCTTCCCTGGGAAACCGGGGATACGCCGCCACGCAGCAGGCCTCCTGGTGGCCATTGAAAAACGAGTATGGGTTGTATCTTCCCTGGGAAAACTGGGGGCCTCCCTATGGAAAGATGGTCTGGACTTCGCAAAAATCCTCCACCCGCATAAAAATGAGGCGCAACGGCCTTTCGCTGAAGATTTATGCGCACGGTGCCACCGCCAGGCTGGAAGAACCGCTTCTCGTCATCGTGTCCATCGATGGAAAGCCGTTGGACCGCCTCCTGTTTTCGGAACCCGGAACCCGGAAACTGGACTATTTTCTGCCCGGTCCCAGAAACCGGGAAGTATTTTTTCAGACCGCTGTAAGCCGCACCTTCGTTCCCCGCAAACTGGGGCTGGGGAACGACCGGCGGGTGCTGGGCATTGCCCTGAGCCCCATCCGCCAGCACGGGCGCTTACCCGGCAACTGACATCTGGAACCTGATCGTTGGCAGCGCAATTGACAGAAAGGAAACAGCACTGATGAAGCGGGCATTGATCACCGGAATCACCGGGCAGGACGGATCCTACCTTTCGGAGCTTTTGCTGGAAAAGGGATACGAGGTGCACGGCATCGTACGGAGGGTGGCCCTGGAAGACCCGGCCCACCGCCTGTGGCGGATCAACCATATCCTGGACAAGGTGACGCTGCATGCCGCCACGCTGGAAAGCTATGCCAGCCTGTTCAACGTGGTGGAGAAGGTCAAACCCCACGAATGCTATCACCTGGCAGCCCAGAGCTTCGTGAGCTATTCCTTCGAAGACGCTTTTTCCACCATCAACACCAACATCAACGGGACGCTGTACATGCTGTCGGCCGTCAAGGAGAAGGCGCCGGACTGTCGTTTCTACTTTGCCGCCACCAGCGAGATGTTCGGTCATGCCCGGCAGACCCCCCAGAACGAGGACACTCCTTTTTACCCGCGCTCCCCCTACGGCATTTCCAAGGTGGCCGGTTTCGATCTCATCCGCAATTTTCGGGATTCCTACGGTCTGTTCGGGTGCAGCGGGATTCTTTTCAACCACGAATCGCCCCGGCGGGGGTACGAGTTCGTGACCCGCAAGATCACCAGCACGGCGGCCCGCATCAAGCTGGGCCGTACGCAGGAGCTGCGCCTGGGCAACCTGGCCGCCAAGCGGGACTGGGGGTTTGCCGGCGACTACGTGGAGGCCATGTGGCTGATGCTGCAGCAGGCGGCGCCCGATGACTACGTCATTGCCACCAATGAAACCCATGCGGTGCAGGAATTTGTGGAGATGGCCTTCGATTATCTGGACCTGGACTGGAAAAAGCACGTGGTGGTGGACGAACGTTTCTACCGTCCCGCCGAGGTCCATCTCCTGAAGGGTGATTACCGCAAAGGTCGGGAAAAGCTGGGGTGGCAGCCGCGGGTAAAATTCGAAGAACTGGTCAAAATGATGGTAGAGGCCGACCTGGCGCTGCTGGAGGGGCACATAAACGGGCGAACATGAGTTCTGGTTTTTTCATAAGATCCCAGACCGACCGGCTGCGGGCGCTGTGGCGGTACCGGGGATTTGTCTTCAGCATGGTGTGGCGCGAATTTCGGGGAAACTATCTGGGGTCGCTGCTGGGCAGTGTCTGGTCGATTTTAAATCCCATGGCCATGATATTCATCTATACCGTCATCTTCTCAAAGATCATGCGGGCCAAACTCCCCGGCGTGGCCGACACCATGGGATACGGCATGTTCGTCTGCTCCGGGGTGATCACCTGGGGGTTTTTTTCGGACCTGCTGGGACGCTGTCCCAAAATGTTCGTGGACAACGCCACCCTGCTTAAAAAGGTAAATTTCCCCCGAACCACCCTGCCGCTGATCGTATTTCTCTCTAGTGCACTTAATTTTATCATTATTTTCGGTATCTTCGTGAGTTTTCTGCTGCTCACCGGCCGGCTGCCGGGGATGTCTATCGTCGCCTTTGTACCCCTGCTGTGCCTGCAGCAGTTCTTTGTACTGGGCGCCGGTGTTTTCCTGGGTACGCTCAATGTCTTTTTCAGGGATGTCACTCATATCGTCACTATCGTGCTGCAGTTCTGGTTCTGGTTCACACCGGTGGTCTATCCCCTCAACATTCTGCCGCCGACGGCCAAAAAGCTGGTGGAACTCAATCCCATGACCCGCTTCGTCACCAGTTACCAGCAGATCGTACTTTACGACAAATGGCCCCAGTGGGACCGCTTCGGCTGGCATATGCTGGGTGCCGCCCTGGCGCTGATCATCGGCTTTGTCGTTTTCCAGCGCCTCTCCGGCGAAATGGTGGATGAGCTGTGAGCACCATAATCACCGCCGAACATGTCACCAAACGCTACAAACGCTACCCGAGCCAGTGGTCCCGCCTGGGGGAGTGGCTGTCCCTGGGACGGCGCATCGCCCATGAACCCCGCCTGGCTTTGCAGGACGTCTCTTTCGGCGTGCGCCAGCGCGAATCCGTCGGTATCATCGGACAGAACGGCGCGGGCAAGAGCACGCTGCTGAAGATTCTCACCGGCACGGCCCAGCCCACCGAGGGCCGCGTGGGCATCCGCGGCCGGGTGTCCGCCCTGCTGGAGCTGGGACTGGGATTTCATCCCGACTTCAGCGGCCGCACCAACGCGCTGATGACCTGCCAGATGATGGGGCTGAGCCGCAGGGAGAGCGAACGGCTGCTGCCCGAAATCGAGGCCTTTTCAGAGCTTTCCGACTACATGGACCAGCCCATGCGCGTGTATTCCACCGGCATGCAGGTGCGGCTGGCATTCAGTGCCGCCACCGCCGTGCGGCCGGAGATCCTGGTGGTGGACGAAGCCCTGTCCGTGGGAGACACCTATTTTCAGCACAAGTGCATGCAGCGCATCCGCGCCTTCAAGAAAAAGGGCACCACCCTGCTTTTCGTGTCCCATGATCCCGCCGCCGTAAAATCGCTGTGCGAACGGGCCCTGCTGCTGGACCAGGGCAGGCTCATCAAGGATGGCGAACCCGACGCGCTGCTGGATTACTACAACGCCCTGGTAGCGCGCCAGAAACACGAAGAGGAAATCAAACAGACCGAAAACGCCTTCGGCCGGCACAGCACCCGATCAGGCAGTGGGGATGCCCGCGTTCGGAAAGTAGCGCTCGTGGGCAGGGACGGGCGATCGGCACGGGCCTTCAGGGTAGGGGAGAGCGCCCGTTTGGAGCTGGCGGTGTCTTTTCAGAAGCCGGTTGCCGATATCACGGTGGGCTTTATCATCAGAGACCGGCTGGGAAATGACGTTTTCGGCACCAACACGCGACATCTCAAAGTTTCACCGGGACATTTCGAGCCGGGTGAGGAACTGGAACTGGATTTCGAGGTGGGGCTGCATCTGGGAAGAGGGCACTACTCCATCAGCCTGGCCGTGCACCAGGGATTTCGCCACGTGGAGAACAGCCTGGACTGGTGGGACCAGTGCCTTGTGTTTCAGATCGTTCCCGGAAGCGAGGCTGCCTTCGTAGGAACGGCGGCGCTGCCGGTCCGCGTGGAAATCAGGAGGAAAGCAAGGGCATGAACCACCAGGACAGCCGGCCCGTGGACGTGGAAACCATCATGACCCGTATCCGCGAGGAAGCCGCCCGCCGTGCCGTTGGCGCGGAGACGTCAGCGTCCAAGGCGCCGGCTTTCAACCGCGCCGAGCTTTTTCAGACCATCAACCGCGCCGAGCAAAATGCGCGTGTCGGCACCCGGGTTCCGGAGATGAACCGCTTCAGCCGACGGGTCCGCTGGCTGGCCAGGACGGCCGCCAGAACGATGATCTACCTGACCCAGGTCATCACAACGCCCCAACGCATGTTCAACCAGTCGGTGATACAGGCGCTTCACCTGGTGGTGCGGCTGCAGGATCAGCAGATCCAGCGACTGGAACATTCCCTGGCCCAGGTGGCCAGGGGACTTTCCTTTCAGCAGCGGGAAATGGAGCGATTGGCCCAGACGATGCCGGTAGGAACGCCGGCAGATGCGGCGCCAGAACAGAGGTTTCCGGATAAAAACCGGGCCTCGGCGCACCTGCTCGATCCGCTCTACGCCGCCTTCCAGGATCGGTTCCGAGGCCCCGCTGAAACGATCCGGGAGTCGTTGGAAATTTATCTTCCCCTGATCCGTGAAGCCGGTGCCGGAGAGCCGCACCGACCCATACTGGACCTGGGCTGCGGACGCGGCGAATGGCTGACACTGCTGGCCGAAAGCGGACTGCAGGCCAGCGGTGTGGATACCAACCGCCTGATGATACAGGAGTGCAGCGAGCAGGGCCTCACCGTCGTCGAAGCGGATGTGTTCGGGTATCTTAAGACCCTTTCAGCACAGAGCCTGGGGGCTGTGACGGCCTTTCACCTCATCGAGCATCTGGAATTCGAGGCTCAGATCGAACTGCTGGATGAAATTCTGCGGGTGCTCACCCCAGGGGGGATCGTTATTCTGGAAACACCCAACGCCCGCAACCTGCTGGTGAGCGGGGGGGATTTCTACCGCGACCCCACCCACCGCAATCCAGTTCACCCGGATACCCTGGCGCTTCTGGCCCGCTGCCGGGGGTTTGCCCGGCCAACCGCTTATTTTCTCGTGGAGGACGGCGGGGACCGGCGCCTGCAACCTGCCGAAGAGCGCCGCTTCGAAAGACTGATGGACTACGTGAAGGTTTCGCGGGATTTCGTCCTGGTGGGATACCGTCCGTGAAAGTGGCCATCGCCACCGTACAGGTTCCCTTCATCCGGGGGGGCGCCGACAACCTGACCATGGGACTGAAAAAGGCGCTGGCCGAACGTGGCATCGAGGTGGCGGTCATCACCCTGCCGTTTCGTTTCCATCCGCCTGCCGAAGTGCTGCGTTGCATGCAGGCCTGGCGGCAGGAAGATTTCACGCGGCTGAACGGCATTTCCATCGACCGGGTCATCTGCCTGACCTTCCCCTCGTTTTACCTCCAGCATCCTCACAAAGTGGTATGGCTGCTCCATCAGCACCGGGCGGTCTACGAGCTGTGGGACACCTCCTATGGCCAGGAACTGCGGCGCAGCAGCGAAGGCCAGCAGTTGCGGCGGCAGGTCATGGCACAGGACACCCGGCACTTGCGCAGTTGCCGAAAAGTGTTCACCATTGCCCGCGAAGTTTCCCGGCGCATGCGGCGCTTCAACGCCGTGGAGTCCACGCCGCTGTACCACCCGCCGCTCCTGGCCGAACGGTTTTACCATGCCGAGGCCGAACCGTTCATTTTTTTTCCCAGCCGGCTGGAGGCGCTGAAACGCCAGGAGCTTCTGGTAAAGGCCATGCGGCATGTCAAGGCCCCCGTGGCGGCGCTCATCGCCGGAGAGGGCGGCTGTCGGCCGGCACTGGAGCAGCTTATCGCGAAACTCGGCCTGCAGGAGCGGGTGCGGCTCATGGGGCGCATCGGCCATGACGAACTGCTGGCCTGCTACGCGCGCTGCCGGGGCGTGTTTTTCGGTCCCTTCCGGGAAGATTACGGCTATGTGACCCTGGAAGCCATGCTGGCCGCCAAACCCGTTATCACCTGTGAGGACTCGGGCGGGGCGCTGGAATTCGTGCGTCACCGCCAGACCGGATTGGTGACGGCGCCTGATCCCGAAGAAATCGCCCAGGCCATCGATGAACTTCATTTTCAACCCGAAGTTGCCGAACAGATGGGTCGGGCGGGTTTGGCGCGCTACCGGCAGATGAAGATCACGTGGCACCAAGTGGTGGAGGAGTTGCTCGGGTGAAAATCGGCATCGTGGCTCCCAGTCCTGTTCCCTTCACCATCGGCGGTGCTGAAAACCTGCACTGGGGACTGCTGGACCACATCAATCAGCACACGCCGCACCAGGCCGAGCTTATCAAACTGCCCAGCCCTGAATCCAACCTGCGGGATCTCGTGGACGGTTACCGCCGGTTCACACGGCTGGATCTTTCCTATTTCGATCTGCTGATCTCCACCAAATATCCGGCCTGGATGGTGCACCATGCCAATCACGTCTGCTACATGCTTCACCGGTTGCGGGGGCTGTACGACACCTACTACCTGTGCGACGAACCCGAGGTGTATGAGGGTCGGGATCCCGAAATCATCTCCCTGACGGATTTTATGCACCGCAACCGCGGGCGACGATCGTGTCTGGACGAGTTTTTCGACCGCTGGGATGCCCTCTGCCGGCGCGGGGACTGCAGGGACAATGACGGGGCTTTTCGTTTCCCGGGTCCTCTGGCACGGGAAATCGTCCACTTCCTGGACGGCATCGGGTTGTCTCCCGCCGCTATCCGAAAATACGCCGCCATCTCGGCCAACGTGGCCGGTCGACGTGACTATTTTCCGGACCCCAAACGCGTACACGTGATCTATCCCCCCTCCAATCTCACCGGATTTCGCCGGGGACCGGCCAGGCACCTGTTCACCGTCAGCCGCCTGGACGGGCCCAAGCGCATTGCGCTGCTGATCGAGGCCATGAAATACGTAAAGGCCGATATACCTCTCAAGATAGCCGGCAGCGGTCCCGATGAGGATCGCCTGCGGCGCATGGCGCGGGGCGATACCCGGGTCGAATTCATGGGGTTTGTCAACGATGACCGGGTGATGGATTACTACAGCAACGCCCTGGCGGTTCTTTTCGTGCCACACGATGAAGACTACGGCCTGGTTACCGTCGAAGCCATGATGTGCGGCAAACCGGTCATCACGGTGACCGACGCCGGCGGCCCCAACGAGTTCGTGGAAAACGGACTCACCGGTTTCAGCACACCGCCGGAACCCCAGGCCATCGCTGAAAAAATCGACTACCTGTGCCGGCACCCCCGCCAAGCGATGGAAATGGGGCTGCGGGGCCAGCGCCGGGTTGCCCCCATCACCTGGACCAACACGGTGGCGGCCCTGCTAGCGGAAAAGCCACCTGGAAAGCGGCCGGCAGCCGCAAAAGGGGAGGGGGTTGAGGATCAGCCGGCGGGCCTCTGCGTGGTGGTGCCTTTTGCCGTGTTTCCGCCCCGCGGCGGCGGTCAGCAGCGGGTGTTCCACCTCTACCGGCACCTGGCGGCAGCCCTGTCCTGCCGCATCGACCTGGTGACATTGGGGCATTGCAGCCAGGCGTACATGGAAACGGAAATCGCCCCGGGACTGTTTGAGATCCGGGTGCCCAAGAGCGCCGCACACGAGCGGGCCGAACAGCGCATCAGCGACCAGGCCGGCGCTGTCGCCGTCACCGATGTCGCCTTTCCCGAGCTGTTCGGGCTGACCCCCGCTTTCGGCGAAGCCGTGAGCAGATCCGCCCGCCAGGCTTGCGCAGTGGTTGTTTCCCATCCCTTCTGCCTGCCGGCCATTCAGGAAGCCTGCCCGGGAAAGGAAATCATCTACGAGGCCCATAACGTGGAGGCCGATCTCAAGGCGGCTATCCTGGCCGCCACCGCCCGGGGGCGGCAATTGCTGGAGAGGACCGCAGCAGTGGAGAGGGACTGCTGTCATTTAAGCCGGTTCGTGCAGGCATGCTCACCCCAGGATGCCCGCAGGCTCCAGGACCGATATGGCATCGGTCCGGAAAAGGTGTGGCTGATTCCCAACGGCGTGGACCTGGAATCCGTTACCTTCTGCCCCTGGAAAGAACGCATGGCCGCAAAACGGCGTTTGGGCATCGGTCGTGTTTTTACGGCGCTGTTTACGGGCAGCTGGCATGGTCCCAATGTGGATGCCCTGCTGTTTGTCCTGGAACTGGCCACCCGGCTGCCGGACATGTTCTTCCTGGTGATGGGCAGCGTCGGCCAGGCTGTTCAGGACCGCAGGATCCCGGCCAACGTCGGGCTGCTGGGGGTTGTTGACAACCAGACCCGTGAAGTGGTGCTGCACTGTGCCGATGTGGCCCTGAATCCTATGGCCGCTGGCTCCGGAACCAACCTGAAGATGCTGGAATATGCCGCCGCCGGCATTCCCATCCTCTCGACGCCCCATGGTGCCAGGGGCCTGCTGCTGGCGGATGAACGGTACGTTGAGCTGGCCGAACTGAATGACTTTGCCGAAGCGCTTGAAAGCATGCGGGACAATCGCGCGCCGATGGTATCCCGGATTCGGCACGCCAGGGATTGCGTGGTGGAACACTATGACTGGATGGTCATCGCCAGCCGGTTGGCCGGCCGGTTGAAACGCGTCAGCGGCTGGTTTTCACCGGCGCAAAGGCAAGCTGCCGGGCCTGCCGACGGACAGACGGCTCTTTGAAATGGAAAAAAACACCGCAGAACGCGGCCTGCATATCGGCATCGACGCACGTCCCCTGAGCTATCAGCTGACCGGCATCGGCTATTACGTCAAACATCTCCTGGACGCCATGCAGGCTGTGGAATCCCCGCATCGCTTCTTCCTGATATCCAATGCGCCCATGCCTTACCGCACGGTCCACGCCCGATGGCACAAGTTTGAGGGTGGGTCGTCGAAAAAACTGACCAGTACCGTCTGGATGCAGACCCAGGCCCCGCTGTTGGCCCGGCGCCTGCAGCTAGACGTTTTCTGGAGTCCCCGGCACCATCTTCCCGTGCTGCTGCCGCCCGCAGTGGGATGCGTGGTCACCATTCATGATATCGTGCACCGGCGCTACCCGCAAACCATGAGTCGGGCCAACCTGATGGTAGAGCGGCTGCTGATGAAGGCTTCCATCCGCAGGGCCGGGGCCATCATCACCGATGCGTATTCCACACGCCGGGATCTGGAGCGCTGGTATGGCGTAACACCTTCTAAAATCAGGGTGATTTACCCGGGCGTTCCGCCACTGCCGGATGAGCCGGAAACCGCCGCAGCGGCAGACGATTTCCCTGACAGGTTCGTTCTGTTCGTGGGAACCCTCGATCCCAGGAAAAATTTCGAAGGTCTTTTCAGGGCTTTCGAGAGACTGGATCCAAGGCGGCACGGTCTCCATCTGGTCATCGTGGGGGGCAGCGGCTGGAAAAACAGCGCTTTTTTCACCAAACTGGCGCAGAGCCCCGTCAAAAGAAATGTCCGGCTCACGGGCTATCTGAGCCGCGCACAATTGGCCCGGCTCTACAGACGGGCCGTGTGCCTTGTTCTGCCCTCGATTTACGAGGGGTTCGGATTTCCCATTCTGGAAGCCATGGCCATGGGAACACCGGTCATTACGTCAAGTGTATCCTCCATGCTCGAGGTGGCCGGGGACGCAGCACTGCTGGTGGATCCCACAGACACCAGGGGGCTTGCAGAAGCTGTCTTATCCGTGCTGTGCGATGAACAACTGCGCAAAAGACTGATTGCGGCCGGCCGGCAACGGTCCCGAGCCTTCTCATGGACGGATTGCGCCCGGAAAACCATTCAAACCCTGGAAGGGGCGGCCATACAGTGAAGGTCCTGCAGGTTTATAAAGATTATTACCCGCCTGTCAAAGGCGGCATCGAGGGGCACCTCAACCTGCTGTCCGAGGGGCTGAAGCGCCACGGTATCGATGTTGAAGTGCTGGTCTCCAACACCCGGGCGTCTCTGGAGCGAGTCAACATCAACGGCATCCCGGTGACCAAAGTGCCCCAGGTGGGCCGCTTTGCATCGGCACCGCTGAACGCCACATTTCCCTTCTGGCTTCAGAAGCTGGGAAGGGATGCCGACATCATACACTTTCATTTCCCAAACCCCACGGCCGAACTTTCATCGCTCTTTCCGGGCCTCACCAACAACGTGATCGTCACCTATCACAGCGACATCGTCAAGCAGAAACGCTTGAAGGAGGTTTACTCCCCCTTTCTGGTGCGTTTTCTGAAAAAGAGCCGCGCCATCATCGCCACTTCGAAAAATTATGTGCGCTCATCCCCCGTGTTGTCCGGCTTCGAATCCAAATGCCGTGTCATACCGCTGGGCATCGACATTGAAAAGTTCCGTTATCCCCGCGAAAAAGAAAATGAAATTGAAGCCATAAAGCGGCAGCACGGCCCGTTTATCCTGTTTATCGGGCGGTTTCGCTACTACAAGGGGCTTCACGTCATGATCGAGGCCATGCGGCACATCAATGCAAAGTTGCTGCTTATCGGCACCGGACCGCTTGAGCGTGAACTTCGGCGCCAGACGCGTGAGGCCCAACTGATAGACAAAATCATCTTTCTGGGGGAACTGTCGGACCCCGAAATGATCAGCTACCTGCATGCCTGCGATGTGTTTGTCCTGCCCTCCATTCAGCGCAGCGAAGCTTTCGGTATCGTTCAGCTGGAGGCCATGGCCTGCGGTAAACCAGTGGTCTGTACGGAACTGAACACCGGCACCTCCTACGTCAACCAGCAGGGTAAAACCGGCCTGGTGGTGGCACCCGGGGACGTGGAAACATTAGCGCAGGCGGTCAACCTGCTCATGGAAAACCCAGACCTGCGCCAGCAATTCGGGCGGGCCGGGTTCCAGCGCGTCAGCACTCATTTTTCCGTGGAGCGCATGATCACGGGGGTTATCGCACTGTACCGCCAGATGCTGACGGACGAATCGCACCAAAAGGAAAGACAGCCCCTTTTGTCAGCCCCGGTGGGCGGCCGGGAGGAAAGGGAGCATAAGATCCGGGTAATGCGTATTATTTCTCGGCTCAACATCGGTGGCCCGGCCATCCACGTGCAATTGCTGAGCAAGGGACTGGATTCGAAAATCTTCGAATCCACCATCATCACCGGAACCATCTCTCCCAACGAGGGGGATATGGGATATCTTTTCGATGATTTCGAAAACAAGCCCATCGTCATCGAAGATCTTCAGCGTGAAATCAGCATTCGAAAAGATTTCAGGGTCTTTTTAAATATCTTCAGACTGATTCGCCAGTTCCATCCGGACATCGTCCACACCCATACCGCCAAGGCCGGCTCTGGCGCCCGCACCACGGTTTTCCTGTGCAACCTGCTGGGACGTCAGAAAATTCTGACCGTTCATACCTTTCACGGGCATATTTTTCGGGGGTATTTCAATCGGCTCAAGTCGCACACATTTGTTCTGGTCGAGCGGGTCATCGGGCGGATGACCGACGTCATCATCGCCATCAGCGAAAGCCAGAAAAAAGAGCTGGTTGAAGCGTATCGCATCGCACCGGCCTCCAAGACAAAAGTCATCGAACTGGGGTTCGATCTAAATCCGTTTCTGAGGGCCCACAAACACAGGGGGCGCTTCCGTCGACGCATAGGGGTCGACGATGAGACCGTTCTTATCGGTATCATCGGGCGGCTGGTGCCCATCAAAAATCATGGCATGTTTCTGGACGCTGCCAAAATTCTGCTGGACCGTTACCCGAAACTTCCGATAAAATTTGTGGTGGTTGGTGACGGCGAGTTGAAGGAACAGCTGAAGGACCAGAGCAGACGGCTGGGGATTGAACCGTCTGTCATCTTCTGTGGCTGGATACGGGATGTGGCGGAGGTATATGCGGATTTGAATATTCTGGCGCTGACGTCCATTAACGAGGGAACACCCGTTTCTATTATCGAAGCCATGGCTTCCTCTGTTCCTGTCATCGCCACCAAAGTGGGCGGCGTACAGGATCTCATGGGAGTCCCGGACTGCGTGCCGGGGCAGGAGGGATTCTCGCTGTGCCGAAGGGGGGTCCTGTGCAACCGCTTCGACCCGGTCGGATTTGCCGAAGGGATCAAGTTTCTCATAGACGTCGGATCCGACGAATTCAGCCAAAGGGTGGACCAGGCGCGGGCCTTTGTCATCGATCGATACAGCCGGGATCGGCTCATCGCGGATATTGAATTGCTGTACAAACAGTTGATTCGCAACAGAAACGTCAGAAATTGACCGAGATATGGGAGAAGACAGAAGCGAGCGAATTCGAAGGCTTATTGAAAAGGGCGTTGCCATCCGCTGCCCGGAAAGCGTTTATGTGGGCCCGGAGGTGGACTTGGATCGTATTTCGGCAGAAGGCGTCAAGATTCACGGCGGCACCCGGATAAGCGGCCGCGAGACCCTGATCATGAGCAACGCCGAGTTGGGGCGCGAGGCGCCGGTTACCATCGAAAACTGCCGCATCGGTCCCAGCGTCAAGCTGGCGGGCGGCTATTTCAGCGGGGCGGTGTTTCTCGCCCGCGCTTCCATGAAGTCCGGTGCGCACGTGCGCGAGGGGACCATTCTGGAAGAGGGTGCCCGCGGTGCCCACAGCGTAGCGCTGAAACAGACCATCCTCTTTCCCTTTGTCACCTTAGGCAGTCTCATCAATTTCTGCGACTGCCTGATGGCCGGCGGCACCAGCCCCGGGAACCACAGCGAAGTCGGCAGTTCGTACATCCACTTCAACTACACCCCCAACCAGGACAAAGCCACGGCTTCGCTGCTGGGAGATGTGCCCAGAGGTGTGATGCTCGATCAGGACCCCATTTTTTTGGGAGGGCAGGGCGGCCTGGTGGGCCCCCGGCGCATCACCTTCGGCACGGTGGTGGCAGCCGGGACCATCTGCCGTCGTGACGAATTGCGGCCTGGGCGGCTGATCCTCGGTGGCGGCGGGCAACGGCATCGCAGCGTTCCCTTCACGGCTGCCGGAATCAATCAAATCCATTCCACGGTGATCAACAACGTGCTGTACATCGGTAACCTGTTTGCCCTGCGGCAGTGGTATCGCCGTGTCAGGAGCCTTTTTGTCGGCGAAGACTTCCCGAAACCGTTGCATGCGGGATTGCTGGACAACATCGACAGCATCATCGAAGAACGCATCCTGCGTTTCACGGCTTTCTGCCGCATCATGGGAACATTATGCACCGACGCGGAAGCAGACGGCGCCGGTCCGGTTGCCCCTGTACGCAGAGGAATTTTCAATGCCGTTCAGGAGGTTCTGAAAAAACAGGATCAGGCCGCAGGCGGCATGAAACCGGACAGCCGCTTCGTTGCCGGGATTGAAGAAGAGATCGCACGACAGGGTCGCGACTATGTGCGTGTTGTACAGGCCCTGGATAGTCGTCTGAAAGAAGCCGGTATCCACTGGCTGCAGGGCATCGTAAATCGGGTGGCGTCGGAAATGGCGGCTGTTTTCCCGGAAATCAGATTTGAGGGAGGAACCGATGGGTGAGCTTTTTGGAACCGACGGCATCCGGGGTCGGGCCAATCGACACCCCGTGACCGTCGAAGTGGCCCTTTCAGTCGGGCGGGCCGTGGGCTGCCTGTTCGGGTCCCGTGAAAGGGCCGTCGTGGTCGGAAGGGACACGCGCCTTTCAGGTGGCATGCTGGAAAACGCCCTGTGCGCCGGCATCTGTTCGGCCGGGGTGAACGTCACCAAATGCGGGGTAATTCCCACACCGGCCGTTTCCTATCTGAGCCGTACCACGGATGCGGGTGCCGGTGTGATGATATCGGCTTCCCACAATCCTTTTTATGACAACGGCATCAAGGTTTTCGACGGCAGGGGTTACAAGCTCGCCGTAGAAGAAGAGCAGCGCATCGAGGAACTGGTGCGCCGGCCGGAAACCTGTCCGGAACCCGGGGAGCCCGATCATACGGGCAGGATACGCCATTTGGAAAATGCCGCCGATCTGTACCGCGCCTTTCTGTCCCGGCAGCTTACGGAAAAACCCTGTCTGGAGGGCGTATGTCTGGTGCTGGACTGCGCCAATGGTGCCACCTCTGGAATCGCGCCGTCGCTGTTCGCCGATCTGGGGGCCGAGGTACACTGCCTGTGTCATCGACCCAACGGCGTGAACATCAATGATGGCTGCGGATCAGAGCATCCCGAAAATCTCTGCCGGGCGGTAGTAGCTCACGGTGCCCGGGTTGGCTTCGCCTTCGACGGTGACGGTGACCGTCTCATTGCCGTGGATGAAACCGGACAGGTGTTGACCGGCGATCAGGTGCTGGCCATCTGTGCCGGCTTTTTAAAGGATGCGAGCCGACTCGGAAACAACATCGTGGTCAGCACCATCATGAGCAACCTGGGACTGTCGGCAGCCTTGAAAAACATGGGTATCCGTCATGAAACCTGCGACGTGGGCGATCGGTTTGTCATGCAGAAGATGCGGCAGTGCGGGGCGGTTCTGGGAGGCGAAGATTCGGGGCACACGATTTTTCTGGACCATCATACCACCGGCGACGGCATGCTGACCGCACTCAAAGTTCTTGAGGCCATGCAAACGTCCGGCCGCCGGCTTTCGGAGCTGGCTCGGGTGATGAAACGTTTTCCGCAGGTCCTGATTAACGTGGATGTTGGCGGCAAACCGCCGCTTTCTTCTCTGGATGCCGTGCAGACAGCCATAAAAACGGTTGAAAACGAACTGGGGGCATCAGGACGCGTGCTGGTGCGTTATTCCGGCACGCAGCCCCAGTGCCGGGTAATGGTGGAAGGTCCTACGGAAGCGCAGACGCGACGATATTGCCAGCGCATTGCCGGGGTCATCGAAGCGCAAATCGGGGCAAAAAAAGGCTCCCCCTGAGCTTGGGGGAGCCTTTTTTTACTTCAGACTGTTATTCGCGGTTACCCAAAATCCTGAGCAACATCAGGAACAGGTTGATGAAATCCAGATACAGTGCCAGGGCACCGATGATGGCACCCTTTCGGACCACCGCCGCATCCAGGCCGGCCGGTTGGCTCAGAGCCATGGATTTTATTTTCTGGGTGTCGTAGGCGGTCAACCCCACGAATACCAGCACGCCGATGTAAGAGATGATCATGCTCATGCCGCTGCTCTTGATGAACATGTTGACCACCGACGCGATGATGATGCCGATCAGCCCCATGAACATGAATCCGCCCAGCGAGGTAAGGTCACGCTTGGTCATCCATCCGAACAGGCTGCAGGCCACGAAAGTGGCGGCGCAGATGAAGAAGGTGGATGCCACCGAGCTCTTGGTGTAGGCGATAAAGACAAAAGAAAGCGTTGCGCCGTTCAGTGCCGAATACAGAAGGAACAGCGCCGTGGCGGTGGATGCCTGTATTTTCTGTATTCTGGCGCTCAGATAAAAGACCAGGGCCAGCTCACCGATGATCAGGCCGAAAAAGACCATCTGGTTGCCGAAAATGAAGCGGATGGCCGCTTCGCTGCCGGCGATGTAATAGGCGATCAGTCCGGTCAGCGCCAACCCCATGCCCATCCAATTGTATACGCTGCGGACGAAACTGTTGACCCGAACCTGAACGTCAGCGGTAGTTGTCCTCAGTGGTACGCTATCCATATTTGCCTCCTGTTTGGTTTAGTGTTATCAATATAACACAGCTGCGGTTGATTTCAAGGTGTTCTGTGATGGATATGATGAAGCAGGAGTCTTTGTATGCGCTTCTGAAGGATCTGGCCGAGAAACTGGACATCACGGTTTCGGAGCAGAATTTCAGAAGTACCGGCACCAGCGCCCGCAGCGGTCTGTGCGTCGTGCGGGGAAAGCGCATGTTCCTGGTGGACAGACATCTGCCGGTGCGGCGAAAGAACGAGGCGCTGGGGGAGTGCCTGGCGAAAATGGCCCTTGACCAGGTGTTCGTGCTGCCGGCCGTGCGCGAATACCTGGCGCGTTTTCGTCCCGGAGAGCACACCGCCGCCGCCAGAACTTAAAGTTTACATAATATACATTATCAGACCTTACGAGATGTAAGGCGGGAACCGTGATCGAGACGCAACCACCCGGACACATCTATACGGTGACCGAGTTGACGCTGGCAATAAAGGCGCTTCTCGAAAAACACTATCCCTTTGTCTGGATCCGGGCCGAGATATCCAACTTGCGCATACCGGCCTCGGGTCATTTTTATTTCGCCCTCAAGGATGAAAAGGCCCTCATACGCGCTGTCATGTTCAGATCCCAGAACCGCTTGCTCAAATTCGACCCCCAAGACGGCATGCGCATTCTGGGACTGGGCCGCCTGTCGCTCTACGCGCCGCGGGGAGAATACCAGATCATCATTGAACACCTGGAACCTGAGGGCGTTGGCGCCCTTCAGATAGCCTTTGAGCAGCTCAGGGAAAAGCTGTTGCAGGAGGGGCTGTTTGATGAGAGCCGCAAAAAGCCGCTGCCGTTTCTGCCGGCCCGCATTTGCCTGGTAACATCCCCCACCGGCTCGGTGCTTTTCGACATACTGCAGGTGCTTGATCGACGCTACCCGGATCTGATTATCGACATCGTGCCGGTCAAGGTGCAGGGCGACGAGGCCGCCGCAGAGATCGCCGAGGCTCTGGAACAGGTAAATCAGCGCGAAAAGTCCGACGTCATCATTCTGGCCCGGGGCGGAGGCTCCCTGGAAGACCTCTGGCCGTTCAACACCGAAATCGTGGCACGCGCCATCGCTGCGAGCCGCATACCGATCGTATCCGCCGTGGGCCATGAGACCGATCATACCATTGCCGACATGGCGGCCGACGTGCGTGCTCCGACCCCTTCGGCGGCCGCTGAAATCGTCGTGCCTTTGAAGGAGGATCTGGTGATGCGGTGCGATGAGATGACCGACAGGCTCGTCAACGCCTTGCGGCGCTGCATCGATGACGCCCGCAGAATGCTGGCGCACATCCAAAAAGGCCTCGTCGATCCACGGGCAGAACTGGTGCGGCGGCAAAGGCAAATTGACGAATTCGACAACCGCCTGCGGCGTGCGCTGCTTGGCCAGATGGCGATAAAACGGTATCAAGTGGAAATTATACAACAAAGCATATCATCTATAAATCCAGCAGATAAAATTATAAATAATAAGGTAAAACTTGAAAATATAGACCTGCAGGCCAGGGTGAGTATTCAGTCGATCCTGGAACGGCTGAGGGCCCGGGTGCAGGAACTGACGTCCAAACTGGGGGCATTGAATCCCGAGGCCATTCTGAAGCGTGGCTACAGCATCACGCGAGAGCCTGAGAGCGGAAAGATCATCACTTCGGCCCGGGCGGTCCATGTGGGCCAAGAGGTTGAAGTCGTGCTTGCCAGAGGGGCCCTTGCCGTCAAAACCATCCGGCGGGAACTGGGCCAGAAAGCTTTCTGGGAATCGGTTAAAGATAAAGGAAATTATGATAAATGAGTGGACAACCATTTGAAAAAGCGTTGAATAAACTAGAAAAAATTGTCGATGAGCTCGAAAACGGAGACCTGCCACTGGAACGCGCGGTCAAAAAGTTCGAAGAGGGCGTCAAACTGTCAGCCTACTGCCGTAAAATGCTGAACGAAACCGAAAAGAAAATCAGCCTCCTGCTCAAAGAGGCCGATGGCCGGCTTCAGGAAGTTCCTTTTGAAAAAACAGAAGGCTAGGGTGCTGTCCGGCCCGCCAATAAATCCTTGCAAGCCGCATGGGGTTTTGTTAACTGCTTTGAATGTGATGATTCCGTAACCGTCAACCCAAAAACCGTCAACCGGAAACCATTGGCACTGGTTGCCCGAATCTTTCCGGTTTTTTGAGTGGTTTTCCAGAATAAGGTGCCAAATTGACATTTCTCGAGCATATCGACTCTCCAGACGATTTAAAAAAACTGAACCGGGAAGACCTCACGGCCCTGGCCGAAGAGATTCGCTCCGCCATTGTCGAGGTGGTTTCCAAGACCGGCGGCCATTTGGCTTCCAGCCTGGGTGCCGTTGAACTGGGCATTGCCCTGCACTATGTTTTCCACACACCGGACGATAAAATCATATGGGACGTTGGTCATCAGGCCTATGCCCATAAAATGCTCACTGGCCGCAGGCAGGTTTTCCACACCCTGCGACAGTACGAGGGCATTTCGGGATTTACGCGCATTTCCGAAAGCCCCCATGATGCCTTTTCCACCGGGCACAGCAGCACCTCCCTTTCCGCTGGACTGGGAATCGCCTGCGCCAAACGACTCCGACAGGACCCCGCCAAGGTGATTGCCGTCATCGGAGACGGATCCTTGACGGCCGGGATATCTTATGAAGGCCTCAACCAGGCAGGCGATATTCACAAGGATCTGATTGTCATTCTCAACGACAACGACATGTCCATCTCCCGAAATGTGGGCGCCCTCTCCTCCTTTCTGAGCCGCACCTTTTCAGCGCGCCGACTCCAGGATTTGAGGCGCGACTTCGGGGAATTCATCAAATCGCTGCCCAGAATCGGGGACGACATTTACCAGCTGATGAAGCGCACCGAAGAATCCTTTAAGACCTTTGTCACGCCTGGTATGCTCTTCGAGGCTTTCGGGTTTGAATACTTCGGACCCATCAACGGACACAACCTGGAGCACCTCATCGACATCCTTGAAAACATCAAGGACATGCACGAACCCGTCCTTCTGCACGTCAGCACCAAGAAGGGCAAGGGCTATAGGCCGGCCGAAGACAATCCGGTCTATTTCCATGGCTGCGGTTCTTTTGACGTGGAAACGGGCAGCTGCCTGGACATCAAAAAACCGACACCGAGCTACACGCAGATTTTTGGAGACACCATGGTGACGCTGGCGCAAAACGATCGGCGCATCGTCGCCATTACGGCCGCCATGCCCGAGGGCACCGGCCTGACCCGGTTTGGCCAGTTGTTCCCGGATCGTTTGTTCGATGTCGGTATCGCCGAACAGCACGGAGTTACCTTTGCCGCCGGCATGGCCACCGAGGGGCTCAAGCCGGTGGTGGCCATTTACTCCACCTTCCTGCAGCGGGCCTATGACCAGATCGTTCACGATGTCTGCATTGACGCGCACGCGGTCGTCTTTGCCATTGATCGTGGCGGCATTGTCGGAAATGACGGTCCCACTCACCACGGCGTGTTCGACCTGAGCTATTTGAGAAGCCTTCCCAACATGGTGGTGATGGCCCCCAAAGACGGGTACGAGCTGCAGCGCATGCTGATCACGGCCATCGAACATGACGGCCCCATCGCACTGCGCTATCCACGTGGGGAAGCCCTTGGCAGGGAGCCCCTGGAAAGCGGCGACATCCCCCTGTTGACCATCGGTAAAGCCGAGGTACTGACCGAGGGAGACGATGTACTGATTCTGGCCATCGGACATCTGGTTCAAGACGCGCTGGTCGCCGCCGAAAGCCTCAAAGCCGTGGGTATTGCCGCCACTGTCGTCAACAGCCGGTTTGTCAAACCACTGGATCGTGGGCTGATATGTTCCCTGGCGGGGAGGATCGGCAACGTGATCACCGTCGAAGAAAACGTCCGACAGGGGGGCTTCGGCAGTGCCGTCCTGGAATGTCTGGCCGAAGCCGGGATTGCTGCCGGCGGCCTGCGCATCATCGGTGTTCCCGATACTTTTGTGGAGCACGGCCCCCAGAAAATTTTACGGGCCAAGTACGGCATCGATGCCGACGGGATAGTCAAAGCCGGCAGAGAACTGGTTGCCGGAAGCGGTTGAAGAGCACTTCTGCACTGCTCCCCTGCCCTGCCTTGCCGATCCGGCCTGTCTATGGCCTGTAGCCACCCTGATGCCGGACGGCAGTTTCCGATGAAAACAGCTGCCCGTCATAAAAAACCACCCAAAAAGCGTGTGGACATCCGGCTGGTGGAACTGAAACTGGCCCCCAGCCGCCGGCGGGCCCAGGCCCTCATCATGGCCGGCAAGGTGCTGGTCAACGACATCCCGGTGACCAAACCGGGCACCCCGATCCCCGTCAGCGCCGAGATCACGCTCAGAGGCGGAGACCTCCCCTATGTCAGCCGTGGCGGGTTGAAACTGCAGGCTGCCTTGCAAACGTTTCAGGTGGATGCCGGGGAACGGATCTGCCTGGATGTGGGGGCTTCCACCGGCGGATTCACCGACTGCCTGCTGCAGCAGGGTGCCCGGCGGGTCTATGCCATCGATGTGGGCTATGGTCAGCTGGCCTGGAACCTTCGGCAGGATCCGCGCGTGATCCTGCGGGAACGGTGCAACATCCGCTACGCCACGACAACCGACATTCCGGAGGGCATCGAACTGGCCACCATCGATGTGTCCTTCATCTCGCTCAGGATCGTCGTGCCGGCGGTGCTGGCTTTCCTGAAGCCCCGTGCCGACTTGATAACCCTGGTGAAACCCCAATTCGAAGCCGGGCGCGAAAAAGTGGGCAAGGGCGGCATTGTAAGAGATCCGGCGGTGCATCGCGATGTCATCGCCAAGCTGCGGCAGTATTTTGAGAACTTGGGCCTCTGCGTTCGGGGGCTGACCCCCTCCCCCCTGCCCGGCGCCAAAGGAAACCGTGAATTTCTGATGCATTCGGTGCTAGAAGACCCTCTCGTGTCTGCCTAGCCACCCATGGGCACCAGGCGGGGAGGCCGGAAAACCGTCACCTTTTGGGCTTGATTTTTTTCTGTGAAACCAATAAGGTGCCCAGATTTAATTGTGCCCCCAAGGATAAGGATAAGGTGCCGACGTCGCCGGGAACTTTTTTGAAATCACTTGGTTTGTTAACCAATACAACAGAGAGGAGCGGTAAATGACAGAAAGCGTGGAAAGGTTGAGAACTATCGCACTGGTTGCCCATGGCGGGGCCGGGAAAACATCTTTGGCCGAAGCGATGCTGTATGACAGCGGTGTGATCAACCGTCTGGGAAGGGTTGAAGACCAGAATACCACCATGGATTTCGAGCCCGAGGAGCTCAAACGCCAGACGAGTATCAGCAGCAGCTTTCATCAGCTCCCGTGGAAGAAACATACCATCAGTTTGATCGACACCCCCGGTGATCAGAATTTTTTTACCGACACGCGACTCTGCATGCAGGCAGCCGACAGCGTGATCCTAGTCATCGATGCCGTCGACGGTGTCAAGGTTCAGACCGAACAGGCATGGGAATTTGCCGATGAATTCAGTCAGGCGCGCCTGATTTTCGTCAACAAGCTCGATCGTGAAAGGGCGGATTTCATGCGCACCCTCGAGGATGTCGCCGGTTGTTTTTCCGTCAAACCGGTTATGGTGCAACTGCCCATCGGCGCAGAGGCCAAGTTTCGGGGGGTGGTGGATCTCATCGGCATGCAGGCCTACGAATATGACGACCAGGGGAAAGCCTCGCCCGTTGCCATACCGGAAGAGATGGCCGAGCAGGTGGAGGAGGAACGGGAAAAACTGGTTGAAAACATCGCCGAGGCCGATGACGAGCTGCTCGAGAAATATCTGGAGGGAGAAACCCTGGGCGATGAAGAGCTCATCGGCGCCCTCAAGCAGGCCGTCAGACAGCGGGAAATCGTACCGGTGCTCTGCGGTTCAGCCACCGCCAATATCGGCATCGACCTGTTGATGGATTTTATAAATGACGGCATGCCCTCTCCTCTGGAAAGGGGCAGCTGGCAAGCCATGGACGCCGAGGGTGAAAGCGAGATCGAGATCGAAGCCGATCCGGAGGCGCCTTTCAGCGGCTTTGTCTTTAAAACCGTTGCCGATCCCTATGCCGGCCGTCTTTCCATTTTCCGGGTGGTTTCAGGCACGCTGGGGTCGGACGGCACTTTCTACAACGTCACCAAGGATACCAAGGAGCGGTTCAACCAGCTGCTGGAACTGGCCGGAAAAGAACAGAAACCGGCCAAGGGGGCCGTACCGGGAAGTATCGTGGCGGTGGCCAAGCTCAAGGAAACCACCACCGGGGATACCCTGTGTGACGATGGCCGCAAGGTGCGCTTCAAGTGCGCCGATCCCCTGCCCACACTGATCTCTTTCGCCGTTTCAGCCAAGGCCAAGGGGGATGAGGACAAGGTCTATTCTTCTCTGGTCAAGCTGATAGAAGAAGACCCGGGCCTGAAGCTGGACAGGAACGCCGAGACCAGCGAGATTCTGCTTTCCGGTCGCGGCCAGGTGCACATCGAAGCCACGGTGGAAAAACTGAAGCGCAAGTTCAACGTCGAAGTGCAGCTGGCGATTCCCAAGGTGCCGTACCGCGAGACCATCAAGAAAAAGGTGCGTGTTCAGGGGAAGCACAAGAAACAGACCGGCGGCCACGGCCAGTACGGTGACTGCTGGATTCAGATGGAGCCCCTGCCCAGGGGGGCGGGCTTCGAGTTTGTGGATGCCATCGTGGGGGGCGTGATTCCCAAGACGTACATCCCGGCCGTTGAAAAGGGCATCCGCGAAGCCGCCCAGAAGGGGGTGCTGGCCGGGTTTCCCACCATCGATTTCAAGGTCACCCTCGATGACGGCTCCTACCATGCGGTCGACTCTTCGGAAATGGCTTTCAAAATCGCCGGATCCCTGGCCTTTAAAAAGGCGGTGGCCGAAGCCAACCCCGTGCTGCTGGAACCGATCATGAACGTTACCGTGATCACCCCGGATGAATACATGGGCGATATCATGGGAGACCTCAACAGCCGGCGTGGTCGTGTGATGGGCATGGACAGCGAAGGCAAAAACCAGGTGATCAAAGCCCAGGTGCCCCTGGCGGAATTCCTCACCTATGCGCCGGATCTGCGGTCGATGACCGGCGGCCGGGGAATGTTTACCATGGAATTTTCACATTATGATGAAGTTCCCGCTCAAATTGCCGATAAGATCATCGAGGAAGTCAACAGGGAAAAAGAATAGCCGTTCCTGAAACCGGTGCCATGGATTTTATGGCACCGGACAATGTGATTTTTCAGAAGGGTGATCAGGAGAATCGGTGCCTCATGACAAGTAAAATCAAGTGGGTCTTCGGAATTGATCTGGGAACCACCAACTCGTCGATCGCTTATGTGGATGATTACGGCAAGGCGGTCATCATCCCCAACAGCGACAATCAGCGGGTAACACCCTCGGTGGTTTTTTTTGACGGTGACGTGATCGTGGTTGGTGATGTGGCCAAGGAGAGTTCCAAACTGTACCCCAACGATGTGGTCAGTTTTGTCAAACGCGCAGTGGGGGAACCGGAATTTCTGTTCGAATACGATTCCAGGAAATACCGGGCCGAAGAGATATCGAGTTTCATTCTGAAAAAAGTGGCCCAGGATGCCGAACAGAACCTGGGGGAAAAGGTCAATGACGTGGTCATCACCTGCCCGGCCTATTTCGGCATAAACGAACGCGAGGCCACCAGAAGAGCCGGCGAAATCGCCGGTTTCAACGTCCGCCAGGTGATCAACGAACCCACCGCCGCCGCCATTGCCTACTGTGCCGAAGATCCCCTGACCAAACGCTCCGTCCTGGTCTACGACCTGGGCGGCGGCACCTTTGATGTCACCATGATCAGCATCGACAGCGATGCCATCGAAGTCATCTGCACTGGCGGGGATCACAACCTGGGGGGCAAAGACTGGGATGATCGCGTGGTGGCCTATCTGGTGGAAGAATTTCAGCGTCAGACCGGCATCACCGAAGACATTCTTGAGGATCCCGACACCTGTCAAGACCTGCTGATCTCTGCGGAAAAGGCCAAAAAAATCCTCACCCAGAGAGAGAAAACCCCTATTTCCATCACCCACGGCGGTCAGCGGGTGAAGGTGGAGCTGCAGCGGGCCAAGTTCGAAGAGATCACCCGGGACCTGGTGGAGAGAACCATTACCTTCACCCGGGAAATGCTCAGCGAGGCTGCCCGCAAAGGCCACGAGGCTTTCGATGACTTCATCCTGGTGGGCGGATCTTCGCGTATGCCGCAGATTGCGACCCGCATCCAGGAGGAATTCGGTGTCGTCCCCAAGGTGTACGATCCGGACGGGGTGGTGGCCAAGGGGGCCGCCATCTACGGATGGAAACTGGCCCTCAACGACGGGTTGGTTCAGAAAATTTCCGAGACCCAGGGCCCTACGGATAAGAGCAATGAAGAGGTGCTGGAGCTGAGTCCGGAAATGATCGTCAAGGAAGCCGCCACCGAACTGGCCAGGGAAACCGGTTACACCCTGCCGGCAGTGGAGAGCTCCCTGATAAAAGTCAGGGACGTTGCCAGCAAGAGTTTTGGGGTGGTGGTGCGGGACCAGGGGGAAGCGGAGATGGTCTACAACCTCATTCTGCGCAACACCTCGGTACCGACCGAAGCGGCCAAAACCTTCTACACGGCCGTCGCCGACCAGGAGACGGTTCTGATCCGCATCATGGAGAACGAAACCAGCGAGGAAACCCTCTCCCCGGGATACGCCATGGAAATCGGCACGGCCGTTCTGAACCTGCCACCGGGTCTTCCCGCAGACCTGCCCATCGACATCACCTTCAAACTGAACAAGGAGGGGCGGCTGAGCATCACGGCGGTGGAGTCGTCCCAGTCCCGCAAAGTGGCGGTAGTCATTGAAACCAATGCCGTCATTCACGGGAAAGAGCTGGAAGAGGCCAAGACCCGCAGCCAGAGCCTGGTGATACACTGAGGATGGAAAGAGAGAACTTTTACCTGCTGCTTGAACTTTCCCTGGACCCCCCGGAAGACAGGGCGGAAGTCATTGAAAAGGCTATCGACACCCTGAGGGCCAGGTGGAGCCGTTTTCGCAACCATCCCACCAAGTCGCTGCAGGCCAAAAAGATCATCGGCATGATCCCCGAAATGCGGAAAGTCATGCTGGATCCGAAGCTGCGTGAAGAAGAAGCCCGCCGGGCCGGAGAGAAACTCGAGAAGCAGCTGGCGTCCAAATATTCCGAAATCGACCGTCATATCGCCATTCGCATGAGCAAGGGCTTTATGACCGACCAGGAAATATTCAAGCTGGCGAAAATGCACCAGATGTCCGAAGCCGACATCCGAGCGCGCATTCGCCGCAAGCAGGAGGAAAAGAACGCCGAGATCGACAAGTCCATTGCCATCCGCATGAGCAAGGGCTACATAACCGAAGAAGAAATCGGCAAGATCGCCAAACTCCATGGTGTCGACAACGACCAGGTCCGACAGCGTATCCAGGGGCCCATCCGCAAAGAGGGCGCCGGGGCCATCGACAAGCTGGAAACCCTGGATAAAACCATCGCCGGCGTCATCAGCAGTAACCTTGAAATCGTCGGCAAGACATCCCTGTACGACTTTCTGGGACTGCCGCCGGGATCCGGGCTGGCACTGCTGCTGGAAAAGGCCAGGGAAAGAGAGGCCCAGGTCCATAAGACTTCGGCCACCGACGCCGTCACCACGGCTGCCGGCATTCTGGCCGGTCATTGCATCACGCTGTTCAAGGATGAAAACAGCCGCCGCCTTTACGATGCCACCCTGGCCCAGTCTCACCTGAAAGAGCTCAATTCCGACATCGATGTAGCCGGTATGGACGGTAAGATCCGGGCCGAATACCTCGATGTACTGGTAGAGCGGGCCGTGCAGTTCGGTATGGATGAGCAGGAGGCCCGCGCCTATATTGAAAATTATTGTCAGCGCAGAAAATGGACCATTGAAAAACCGAAACGGCGCCACCGGTCTCCGGTACTGGTTGCCGCCGTGTGCCTGGTGCTGTTCGCGGCCGGATTTACCGCCTACAAAGTCATGGGGCAGCAGCGCACTGAAAAGGCCTATCAGGACCTGACCGCCCGTTTGGACCGTGAAAGCGATCTGAGCAGACAGAGACAGCTGCTACAGTCTTTTATCCAGGCCAAGCAGGGCAGTGACGTCGCCGCCAAAGCCCAGCAGAAGCTCATGACGGTAGAGCAACAGATTGTGGCCGGTGATTACCGAAACATGAACCAGAAGGCCGATGAACTGCAGTCAGAGGGCCGTCTGGATGAAGCCGAGAACGTTTACCAGCGATATCTTGCCGCCCATCCCGACAGCCGCTATAGGCCCGAAATCAAGAAAAAAATGGCTGTTCTGGCGACGCTGCGGGATCAAGCCGCTTTTGAGAAGCTGGCATCCACTAATTCCGCCGATGTCTATGCCAGGGTAACGGCCGCCCGCCAATTCCTGAAGACCCATCCGAAATCGGAGCACCGCGGTGATGCCGAAAAGATGATTGCCTCGGCCCGCGAAGCGTATTATGTGCGGCTGCTTCGGGACGGCCGGGAGGCTGAAAGCGTTCCGGACCTGCAGGCGGCACTCAACCACCTGCAGTCGTTTCTGGTCATCTACGAGGACGACTCCCGCATGATCGGCCTCAGGGAACTAAAATCAGAACTTGAAGCCAGGCTCACGGATCAACTGGCATTGGCCAGCCTTAAAGCCGAGGCGGAAAAAGCCGGCTCTGATCTTGAAGCGGCCCGCAGAGTGTATATGGACTACCTGGTGTCCTACCCGGATACGAGCGTGAAAAAGGAAATCCAGGTGGAAGTAGAGCGGATCGTCCGGCAGCAGAAGGATGTGCATATTGCCGATTTGAGAAAATCGGCGCAAGAGCATCTCAGACGGGCCGGCGACCGGTTCAAGATCGCTGGGAGCGGGATCGTGGAAGATGTTAAAAGCGGCCTCATGTGGGCTTTGCTGGATGCTTACGATGAACTGGGAGACCATACGGACTGTCTCGATTACAAAGCCGCCCATGATTACGTCACGTCCATGAAACTGGGGGGCTTTACCGACTGGCGGTTGCCCACCCCGGGCGAACTCCAGCAGCTGTACAGCCATTCCTTTCCGCTGCCTGCCGATAAAGTCCACTGGTACTGGACGTCCAAAAGCTATACCCGCTATACGGATGCCGAAGGTTGGAGCAAGGTGGTGGATGTCATTTCCTCTGGGCCCGACGGGCGGAACAAGAGCCAGTTCGACTCCCGTGATTGCGCCTCGGTTCGCGCTGTGCGCCGCCCCTCTGTGCTATGAAACCGCAAAAGCTATCCGTTCAGCTCCTGGCGCGCGCGTTCGATAAAGGTTCGGCTGATCTCTTCCCAGAGCAGATCGATGATGTAATTGGCTGCCGAAAGCTGCTTCTTGGAGCGGATCTCCCGCAGTGTGCGCCACTGGTCGCTGTGTACGATTTTGCGGGCTTCGCTGTCCACCGTCGCCAGCAATTCCTGGGCGTCAATGGATTCCCTGAAAATCCTGGCCAGTGCCACCCGCACGGTGCTGGAACGGGGCAATCCCAACCGGTCCAGGTTCCGCCTGAATTTTTTTGAATCCAGCCCCTGCAACTGGGTAAAGGCACGTTCAGCCGCCTCAAAGCGGCTCAACACGACTTGCGGGTCCCTGTCCATGAAAACACGGGCATAGAAAATAGAGGACGACCCGCGCGGTCCGAAAAAACTCAGTTTCTCCACCGCTGCCGCCCCTCTGAGCGCCTCTTCCAGCAGGTCCTGCACCGTTTGAAGCTGGACCGAATGCTCCACATTCTTGATACCGTCGATGGTCACTTTGACGCGGATCTGGTCAGGCGCACTCAGCAGTATGTAAAAGTCTACGCTACACTTCTGATCATCGAGATTCAGTTTCAGACGGCAACCGTTCTTAATTTCCTCAACCTCATGGTTGCGGTGCTTCAAAAGCGTCTGAATGACTTCTATTTTCTTGTCCATTTTGATCTTTTCGGTTTCATACATCCCCTGGCCGGTGCATACCCTTTCCAGAACGCATCCCAGCTGGTCTTGAAATACACCCGGTTGGATCTCGATATGCCGGCTGCCGAAGGGCATGTTCTCAGATGCAGCCGCATAGAGCGTCGATTTCCGATATAGCCCCTTTTCCCCGTTTCCCGCCAGTTTCTCCAGATCCCCCGCCCAGCCGACATGGCCTCACGCTGAGCTTCCAGCAGCTTCCTCCCGTAACGGTTGTTCTTACCCGTCGGCAGAAAAAATCCATATCCCTGTCTCAGTATTTCAGCATTTACAAAAGTACCGTCACGTAAAAAGACATAGGCCAGTGTCCGGCCGTAACCGTCTTTTGTCTGCCTGTCGAATTCCAGTCGAACCCCTCCCGCCTTCAGCATGATCCGGTTGAAATCCCTGGCCTCATAAGCCAGCGGTTCAGCCCTGCGTCTCTCGTAATCGATCTCGGGTGTATCCACGCCTATATACCGAACCAGACGTCCATCCGTCAACGTGATGGTATCACCATCATTGACCCGTTTGACGTGCACCACCGTCTCCGCGGCGTACCCGCTTTGCAAGCTGATGCCTGTCACCACCAGGACCAGACACGTCAGCAGTGTCTTGTAATTCATTCTCTGATAGTCATATCGGTAGTTTGCTATCATAACTTCAACCCGCAATGCCGAACCGCACTGCGGTCCAGCATCTCCGCGATGCCATGCGGATCTTTAGGGGCGAAACCAAAAGCCTGCTGCCAGACCTCTTCATCTTCCATGCAGAAATACACGTTCACGTCGGGTGCCAGGGTCCGAATATGTGCTACCATGCTGCGGTACAAACCAATCCTGAGACGTTTGAAATAGCGCATCTTTCCGTCCAAACCGCCTACGAATTCACCATATGCAATTTTAGACCGGGGAAAACGATTTTCGATGATGACCTTCAGGGACGGCATGAAACGCAAACTGCCCAGGCTGATCCATACCACATTTCCGGCAGAAATGTTACGGAACAGTTGATCGACAACCTGCAGGTACTCTTCACGGCATCCGTCGTAGATCACCATGGGGTCAAAATGAAACGCCAGGGGATAGCCCCACTGCTCGCACCTGCGCGCACTATCGAGACGGGCCGCCAAGCTGGCGGTCCCCCGCTCTTCAGACGCTATCACGCGGGGGGTATTCAGCGACCAGGCCATGATGGTCTTACGGTTGTGCCGGCGCCCCTTGAAGGCCTCCACGGCGGTGGTTTTGGTTTTGAGTTCCAGCACGGCATTTTCCTGGCGGGCGAAACGCTCTACCAGCCGGCCACCGATATCCGTCCACATCTGCCATATGAGGCTGTCTGTAAATTCCCCGGTGCCGATCCGTTTGACGCCGGGTTGCCGGAAAAAATCATCGAGTTCCCGGTGGAGATCCTCCTGGTTGACAAAGAACTGCAGCAGCGGTGGATGGAAGTAAGACTGCAGAATACAGTAGGCACAATCCATGGTGCAGTAGGTGCCGATATGCAGAATCCGGTAACCACAGCACAGGTAGTGGCGTGTACCCGGGCATTGGCGTACGAACGGCCCCCTGTTTCTGGTCAGAAAAAGGGTCTGCTTTCCGGCGCCTATGGGATCGTCGGATGCCATCACGTGTCGATAAACCTCAGTGACATCCCTGACGATGGCCGCAGAGAGTTTCAGCCGTTTCTGGAACCGCCGCACCTGTTCATGTTCACTGACTTCCTGATGGACGTAGAATTTGGAAATTTTCATGGCGACCAAATCGGATGATTTCATGAAGAGTCAGGAGAATCCGGCCGAAGATTTCCCTGTGGAAAGGCCCCTGTTACAAGGCGCATCAAGCCCACGCAACTCCTGTGAAATCGATCTCCAACTTGGACTGGTACTTTTCGATGCGCTTGAAGATTTCCCGCAGCATGGTCTGTTCAATACGTGACAGTTTCTTGGGGTTGATATAGTTGTCCGGCTTTTGATTTTCGTCCAGAACCGCCGTAATCTGCCGTACGAAGCGCAACTGCATCATGAAACAGTAAGACTGCTCGAGTTCGTTGTACTCCTCCCAGGAAAGCGCTCCCATTACGGATAGCTGCTGCAGGCGGTCCAGGGTGTTGGTTTCATCGATGCCATGCTTCAACGCATAGATACGGGCGAAGTCCACGATGGGCATTAACGCGCCTTTGATGTCGAACGCATTGCGGTGTTTACCCTTGGATTCCACCACGAAGTTTCGGAAGAATCCAATGGGCGGCCTGAAATGGAGGGCGTTTTCGGTGAGATGCCGAAAGAACCCGGCCCAGCCTTTCAGCGAGTCGAAGAGGTAGCCGCGCAGTTCATCGATCAGCGACATATCACCGTATCCCCCCCGGAAATCAAAAAAAATGCTGGACTGCAGCAGGTCTTCCGGTTCGGCCGCGTGAATCCAGTTGGAAAAATCCTTTTTCCAGGATGTCAGGGACTGGCACCATCGGGGGTTTTTGGCCATTACCCCTCCCTGACAGAAGGCGTATCCGGCCTGATCCAGCCAGCCGCACACCAGTTCGCCGAAACGCAGGAAATAGGCTTTCACTTCCTCTGCCTTTTCCGGTGCAACATCTTCGAAAACGATGGCATTGTCCTGATCAGTTTTAAAGGTCTGCTCTCGGCGACCTTCGCTGCCCATGATCATGAAGGCGAACCGGGCCGGCGGCGCCCCCAGTTCGTCGAGGGCAAACCCAACGATTTTTTTCAGCACCGCATCCGCAACGGTGGTGATAAGCCGTGTCACGTTGCGTGCTTTGGCCCCGCTGCTGATCAATCCCTTGGCGAGATGAGGCAGTCTGGCCTGTACATCCGTGAGGTCTTCCATCGATGTTGCCGTATTAATACTGCGGATGAGGAAAAGCGGTGAGTTTCCCTGCGCATTGATGAGGTCCTGGTTGCTGAGGATTCCCACCACATGGGCATCGGCGTCAGTCACCGCCAGATGCTTGATGTTGTGCTGCATCATGGTCATCAGCGCCTCGAATATGAGCGCATCCGAAGGCACCGTTATGAGCGGCGATGACATGATGTCGGAAACCGGCCGATGAATATCGTAACCATCGGCAATCACTCTGTTGCGCATGTCGTTGTCCGTGATGACGCCCGTATAGCGGCCATCGTCCTCTCTGACAAATATCGAGCTGCACCCGTGGCGTTTCATCACCGAAGCAGCTTCCTGAATGCTGGTATCCGGGGGGCAGTGCACGATATCGGTCTGTACGATGGTGGACACGGCCTGGTTCAGAAAAGGCAGTTCGTCTTCTCGCGGCCGCAGGCTCTGGGCGATGATGGACCGGTAGGATTTGTCCAGCATGCGCTTGCCAAAAGTATCGGTAAAATATTCGCTGAAAGGTTCGTGAGACTCACAAATCTCCAGAAAAACGTTTCTGGGAAGCAGGTAGATGTACGCATCCTCTATGGTGCGCAACGATCTGACGGCAATCCCGCGGTTGAGCAGGATAGAGATGCCGCCGAAGATGTCGCCCTCACCCATGAGGCCCTTGAGCGTTTTCTTGCCGTCCTTCTCGTAGTACCGTTCGGCCGCCCCCTTCTGGATGATGTACAGATGTTCCAGTTCGGTTTTGCCCTGGATGCACAGTACGGTGTCCTGGGCATAGTGAATCAGGGATACCTGGTCAGCGGCCTGCTTGCGCAAGTTATCGGGCAGAAAAGAGAAGGGCACCGTCTGGGACAGGAAGTTTAACGCCTGGGTGGCTCCGATGATACTGGCGTATGATTCGTCCAGCATGCGCTGACTGAACGCATCAACGAAATACTGATAAAAAGTTTTGTAACGTCCACACAGTTCAAGAAACAGGTCTTTGGGAAGCAGGTAAAAGGACGCGTCCCTTTCCACAGTAACCGTCCTCACCGCCAAGCCGGCGTTCATGAGCAGCGAAATACCACCGAAAATATCGCCCGACTGCAGGTTGCCGCTCAGTATTTTTTCCCCCTTGACGTTGGTATAGAACAGCTCCAGCATGCCGCTCTTCAGGATAAAAATATCCTCGATGGGAGTCTTTCCCTGGTGGGCCAGAATTGTCCCCCGGGGGGATTTCTTGACGTAAACATGCTTGGCAATGTTGTCCAGTTCATGCTTCGGCAACGAAGCGAAAATAGGGATGGTCTTTAAAAACTGAAATGCTTGGGTACTCATCACACGCTCCTCCTGAGCCCCTGGTTACATTGGTGATGCCGAATTGAATCTGGTTAGCACGGTTTCCGGTGCTTTCCAAGGAAAAACAGCGCCCCCGGCCGCTGTAGTTTGGCGATGTTCCCCGGCGCTCGTTGACAGGGCACCTGATTTTCCATATAAACAATAGCGGGTATCCGGCCTGATGGCAACCTGCACCATGCGACTGCCGAAAGACGAAAGGGGGGCTTCATCATGACCAGAGACAAGCTGAAAAATGGCCGCCTGGTGGCCGTATTTCTGATCGGGCTGGTGCTGTTCAACTATCCACTGCTTTCCCTGTTCAATATGGATACCCTCTTCATGGGTATTCCCCTTTTTTACGTTTACCTGTTTGCCGCCTGGCTGTCTATCATTCTCCTGACGTCGTGGATCACCAAGGAACGTCCATGAAGTCCGGATAAGGCACAAAGTTAACGGGAAATTCCATGCTGCAGACAGGAACCATCCTCCTGTGTTCGTTCGGTTATATCGGCATCCTTTTCGCCATCGCTTTTTACGGTGACAAGGCTGCCGAATCCGGCCGCAGTATCATCAGCAATCCTTACATCTATGCCCTCTCCCTGGCCGTGTACTGTACCGCCTGGACTTTCTACGGCAGCGTCGGGCGTGCGGCTAAAACCGGCGTCGGTTTTCTGCCCATCTATATTGGTCCTACCCTCATGATGACGCTGGGGTGGATGGTGTTGCGCAAAATCATCCGCATCAGCAAAACTCACAGCATCACCTCCATCGCCGATTTTATCGCCTCACGTTACGGCAAGAGTTCCGTGCTGGGGGGTATTGCCACGATAATGGCGGTCGTCGGTGTAGTCCCCTACATCGCGCTGCAGCTAAAAGCCATATCGGCCAGTTATCTGCTCATCAAGCATTATCCCCATTTCGGGTCGGCCCACCTCTTCAGTGATATTCCGGTTTTTCATGACACCGCTTTCTACGTGGCCATGCTGCTGGCCGTTTTCGCCATTCTTTTCGGAACCCGGAACCTGGAGGCCACCGAGCGGCACGAGGGGATCGTCGCCGCCATTGCCTTTGAGTCCATCGTCAAGCTGCTGGCCTTCCTGGCAGTGGGTGTTTTTGTGACATTCGGATTATTCAACGGGGTCGATGATATCTTTGCCCGGGCAGGAGAGGTGGCCGCCTTTCGCAGCCTGTGGTCCATGGATACCAGTGCCGCCGCCTACTCCGGTTGGTACATGTATATCTTCGTCTCCATGATGGCGGTGGTGCTGCTTCCCAGGCAGTTCCAGGTCACGGTGGTGGAAAACGTCGACGAAAAACACCTTGGTAAGGCCATCTGGCTGTTTCCGCTCTACCTGCTGGCCATCAATATTTTCGTTCTGCCGGTGACCTTCGGCGGACTGCTTCGTTTTGCCCCCGGGTCGGTGGACGCTGATACGTTTGTGCTGACGCTGCCCATGTCGGCACAGCAGGAAGGGTTGGCGCTGTTCGTTTTCATCGGCGGCCTGTCGGCGGCCACCGGCATGGTCATCGTTGAAACCATGGCCCTGTCCACCATGATCTGCAACGACCTGGTGATGCCCATACTGCTGCGGATTCCGCATCCCTTTTTTTCGCGCCAGAAAGAACTCAGCGGTCTTCTGCTGAGCATCCGTCGCGGCAGTATCGTGCTGATCCTGCTGATGGGGTACGCGTACTTTCATTTCATCGCCAGGTTTCTGACCCTGGTGTCCATCGGCATGGTGTCTTTTACGGCCGTGGCCCAGTTTGCACCGGCCATCATCGGCGGCATCTTCTGGAAACGGGGCACACGTACGGGAGCCCTGTGGGGGCTGCTGGCCGGTTTCGGCGTCTGGGCTTACACCCTCTTCCTGCCGTCTCTGGCCGAGGCCGGTCTTTTGTCACGCCAGTTCGTGCTGGAAGGCCCTTGGGGGATTTCTCTGCTGAAGCCGCATCAACTGTTTGGCCTGGATATCGGTATCACGCCCACGGACCATATCGCCAATGCCATTTGCTGGAGCCTGCTGATCAACCTGGCCGGGTATGTAGGGGGGTCGCTCTTCAGCCGTCCCTCGGCCTTGGAGCATGCCCAGGCGGCCCTGTTCGTGGATATTTTCCGGGAAGCGCCGGCGGTTGACCGCACCTCCCTGTGGCGCGGTGAAACCTCCATCCGTGAACTGCGGGCACTGCTCACACGCTTCCTGGGTGAAAAACGTACCCGTGAAGTGCTCCGCGAGTATGCTGCCCAGCATCAGTTCAGAACCATCGATAAAATCCCCGCGGACGCAGGTTTTGTCACTTATTCGGAGCAGCTCCTGGCCGGCACGGTGGGGTCGGCATCCGCCCGGGTGCTGGTGTCCTCTGTGGCCAAGGAGGAACCCATCAGCATAGACGAAGTGATGGACATTCTGGACGAAACCCGCCAGGCGATTGCTTACAGCCATCGGCTGGAGAAGCTGACCATAGAGCTGCGCGCCGCCAATGAACGGCTCCAGGAACTCGATCGGCTCAAAGACGAATTCATCTCCACCGTCACCCATGAACTGCGCACTCCCCTCACCTCGATTCGTTCCATTGCAGAGATTCTCAATGAAAATGAGGACCTGACCCCCGAAAAACAAAACGCTTTTTCCGGCATCATACTCAAGGAAAGCGAGCGCCTGTCCCGATTGATTGCCCAGGTGCTCGATTTTCAGAAAATGGATTCGGGGATGATGGAGTGGCAGACCACCGACGTCGATCTGCGTGACGTCATCAACGATGCGCTCAATGCCACCCGGCAGCTCATCCGCGAGAAGAATATCCATCTGGAAACCGCTATCAAACCGAAGCCCCCGGCCGTCAGAGGTGATCGTGACCGTTTGATCCAGGTCATGGTCAATCTGATTTCAAACGCCGTGAAATTCTGTCCCGAGTCAGGGGGGCAGATTAGCATCCGCATGGCGGCAGCCGAACGGGAGGTGCGGATCGATGTTCAGGACAACGGCATCGGCATCCAGCCTGAAAACCAGCAGATCATCTTTGAAAAGTTCCGCCAGATCCGCCATTCCGGCCTGGGACGTCCTCCCGGGTCGGGCCTGGGCCTGGCCATCGTGAAAAGCATCATCGAGCACCACGGCGGACGCATCTGGGTGCAGAGCCGACCCGGCCAGGGCGCCACCTTCTCTTTTACGCTTCCCCTACCCTAGTGCACCGCGTTTGAATTGCGGTCGCCAAGAAACAAAAAAATGGGACGGCCTTTTCAGCCTATTTTTATTGGCAGCCGTTTAGCGGTAGCCGATAACTGCATCGCTAATATTTCAATCGCGCATAGTAGGTTTTTCGGGAGGCCAGACGGGCTTCTTTCAGCGTTCGAATGCCCTGCTGAAAAAGCAGGGGGATGAGTTTCAGAAAAAGCTCCGCCGTGGAAAGCGCATCCCCGATGGCGGTGTGCCGCCCGACGATATTTACCCCCAGGCGCTGTGCCATGGCCTCCATACTGTGATCCTCCTGGGCGGGATGAACCACGGCGGACAACAGCAGGGTGTCCAGCACCGGATTGATGAATTTGACCCCCGTCAATTCCTCCTTCATCTTGAGCATCTGCATGTCGAAAGCGGCATTGTGGGCCACCAGGACCGTGTCCCGGGCGAATTGATGAAACCGGGGCAGCACCTCTTCAATAGGGGGCTGCCCCGCCAGCATGTCGGGGCGGATGCCGTGGATACGGGTGGACTCCGGCGGCAGCGCCCGCCGCGGGTCGATGAGCTGGTCGAAACGTTCGTTTCGCAATATGCGCCCATTGATAATACGCACCGCACCGATGGAGATGATCTCGTCGCCTCCCCGGGGGTCCAGACCCGTGGTCTCTGTGTCGAAAACCGTATAGGACAGCTGATCCAGCGGCTGACTGTCAACGTCCGGCGTTTGGCCCGGCTGATGGAACAGGTCGAAGTCGAAGAACTCCGGTCGGCTGTCCGGCAAAATGGTCAATCCGCCGATCTGATCCGGTCGGCAGGTGTCGGCCGCCGGAAGGGCGATGCGGATGTGCGCCCCCGGGCTTCCGTTTTCCGGTGGGCAGCTCCATATCTCGGCTTCGTGATGGGACAACAGCTCCTCCATGGTCAGGGCCAGGGCCTCCCTGCCGACGCAAATGGTCTTCCGGCACCACTTTTTTAGCTCCTGCTGGGCAATGGTCTTGCCCTGCCAGGCGATATCGATGGCTGCCAGGCAATCCTCAACCTGGATGCTGAGGCTGTATTTTTTCGCCTTGACGGTCTCCTGCAGCCGGTCCAGCAGATAGAGAAGGCTGAGGATGAAAGCGTAGCTGTCGACCTTAATCCAGCACTCGGCTTCGACCAAGTCGCCGTCGACCTTCAGCCCCAGCTTCTGGTATGCCCTGCTGATCAATGCGTCGGCCAGTTCGGTGGCCCGGATGGAAATCAGCGGCCAGCGGGAGCGGATATGTTCGGCATACTCGTTGGCATTTTCCTCCAGTATGGCACTCAACGATACGGCTTCTTCATGGATAATGCGCTTGAAGTTTTCCAGCTGCCGTTCATTCATGTCCGGAAATTCGACGATGGCTTCGATGGCCGATCGAATACTGGCCAGCGAAGCCCGCATGGATCGAATGAGCGACTGCAGCAGCGCGGCCACCTGACTGTCGGTTTTCAGCTGCTCGGTGATATCCCGGATCAGCAGGATGAAGCCGTTAAAACGTCTCTGCCGATCGACAATAGGGGCGGCCTCGACATCCAGCAGGGCATCTTCACAACTGGTGATTACGAAATGAGAAACCACGGGAGACACTTTCTGCTTCAATTTGTAAAGGATCTCATCGATGGCATGGGAGATGAGGTGCTCATCGATAATATCGGAAATCGAACGCCCCAGCCCGATGAAGGGCTCTACATCGGCTTCGGCGGCATGTGTGCACCCTTCCACCAGCAGGCGGATCACCCGTCGGTTGTAAAGCAGAATATTTCCTTCCCGGTTGCAGACGATAACGCCCTCGGGAAGTTCGGCCATGAGCCCGGCCAACAGATTTTTTTCCTCTTCCACCTCCCTTTTGGCCTGCCGGATGGCCTCGTCCACGGAGCTTTTCAAGTCCTCGTAACGCTGGGCCCCCTCGTTGATGGCGTGGATCAGTTTGTGGATATCCCTGCCCCCGATGGGGGCGATGCGATGGCCAGGGTTAACCGAAAAGATCACCGACGTTTCTTCAGCCACCTTGGCCACCGGAATGACATAGGTGTTGATGATGCCGTCGATCAGCAGTCCGATACCAGCCACCAGAAAGATGGCGCCGCCGAAAAAATAAATGAAATATTCTTTAGTGATGCCCAGAAAGAGAACCCGCTGTTGCGGTGTCATCTGCTGCCAGAACAATACCGCCATGATCACAATGATGGCGATCATGAAAAGCGTCGGTATGACCAGCAGCAGCCAGAATTTATTTTTCAGTCTCATGAAGGGGATCCAGCAGCTGTTTCACCTTGGCGACCAGTTCCTGATTGGCAAAGGGTTTGACAATGTAATCGTCGGCCCCCAGCGCCATACCCTTGGCGACGTTGACCCTTCGTCCCAGAGCCGTGACCAGAATGATACGAGTGCCGGCAAGTTCACTGTCTTCGCGTATCATGCGACAGACATCGAATCCGCTGAGGCCGGGCAGCATGACATCCAGCAATACCAGATCCGGCCGATTTTCGTTGATCATCTCGAGCGCTTTTTCGCCACTGGTAGCCACCATGACCTCGTAGCCGCTCCTTTCCATCAGAAACTGAAGCGGCGCCACAATGCTGGGTTCGTCATCAACGATCAATATCTTCTTTGGCATTGTACAGATCCTGTTGCCGACGTGAAACCAGAAAGTCACCAGAAGTATGTTGTGTTATCTTAGGTTTTTATCCGTAACAAATTTTAATAACTCAAAAAAGACGGCCCACTTTATATCAGAGGGCCGGCTTTTTCTTGCTGCAGATCATCAACTGCGGCGGCTATTTACTTTCGGGCTTTGGCATAGCCGATTTTTTCCAGCGCCTCTTCCATTTCACTGAGGGTGGCGGGGTCGTCAATGGTGGCCGGAACTTTAAATTCCCTGTTGTCCGCGATCTTCTGGATGGTACCCCGCAGGATTTTGCCGGAGCGGGTTTTGGGCAGTCGCTTGACCACGGTGGCCGTTTTGAAGGAGGCCACCGGCCCGATGCGGGTGCGCACCATCTGTATGACTTCGGTGATGATCTCGTCATGACTGCGGGTCACACCGGCGTTGAGCACCAGAAATCCCACCGGTACCTGTCCCTTGAGTTTGTCTTCCACGCCCAGCACGGCGCATTCGGCCACATCCGGATGATCGGCCAGCACTTCCTCCATGGCTCCGGTGGACAGACGGTGGCCGGCCACGTTGATGATGTCATCGGTGCGGGCCATGACGAAGACATAGCCGTCTTCATCGATGTATCCGGCGTCAGCGGTCTTGTAATAGCCCGGGAACTCCTTGAGGTAGGATTCGACGTAACGTTCGTCATTGTTCCAGAGGGTGGGCAACGATCCCGGTGGCAGCGGCAGTTTGACAACCAGCGCGCCGATCTCACCGGCTTTTACGGGATTGTTGTCTGGGTCTACCACGAACAGATTCCAGCCGGGCGCCGGTTTGGTGGGAGATCCCTCCTTGACCGGGAACTGATGCAGCCCCAGGCAATTGGCGCAGATGGCCCATCCGGTTTCGGTCTGCCACCAGTGGTCGATGACCGGTACCCCCAGTTTGCTCTGGGCCCATTTCAGGGTGTCGGGATCCAGCCGTTCTCCGGCCAGAAACAGCGCCTGGAAACAGGACAGATCGTAGTCCTTGATCAGATCGCCGTTGGGGTCTTCGCGTTTAATGGCCCGAAAAGCGGTGGGCGCGGTGAACAGGCAGTTGACCTTGTGCTGGGAGATGACGCGCCAGAACACCCCGGCATCGGGCGTACCCACGGGCTTGCCCTCGAAAAGAATGGTGGTGCAGCCCTGAAAAAGCGGTCCGTATACGATGTAGGAATGGCCGACCACCCAGCCCACATCCGAAGCCGCCCAGTAGACGTCACCGGGGTCCACGTTGTAGATGGCTTTCATGCTCCACTTCAGGGCCACCACGTGGCCGCCGTTGTCCCGAACCACGCCCTTGGGCTGTCCGGTGGTGCCCGAGGTGTACAGGATGTACAACGGGTCGGTGGCCTTCACCGGCACGCAGTCGGCCGGCTGCGCATCCGCCATGGCCGATTCCCAGTCCAGGTCGCGGCCCTCTATCAGAGAGGCCTCGATCATGGGCCGCTGAAAAATGACGCACTTTTGGGGGCGTGCGTCGGTATCCGACATCTGGATGGCTTCATCCAGAAGCGGCTTGTAGGCAATGACCTTTTTGACTTCTATGCCGCAGGAGGCCGAAACGATCACCTTGGGTTTGGCGTCGTTGACGCGCGTGGCCAGTTCGTTGGCCGCAAACCCGCCGAAAACCACCGAGTGTACGGCACCGATGCGGGCGCAGGCCAGCATGGCCATGGCCGCCTGGGGGATCATGGGCATGTAAATCAGGACGCGGTCGCCTTTTTCAACCCCGAGTCCCTTGAGTACCCCGGCGAATCGGGCCACTTCATCCCGCAGTTCGGTATAGGTGTATGTTTTGATGGTGTCGGTCACCGGACTGTCATAGATCAGGGCGGCCTGATCGCCACGCCCCTGTTCGATGTGGTAGTCCAGGGCATTGTAACAGGTGTTGATCTCACCGCCGGTGAACCAGCGGTAAAAAGGCTTGTTGCTGTCGTCCAGAACCTTGTCCCACTTCTTGTACCAGTGGCAGTTCTGCGCCGCCTCCGCCCAGAAGCCGTCCGGGTCTTCGATGGAACGTTTAAAGGCAATGTCATAAGGGTTGGTCATTGATGTCCTCCTCCTTCCGATAATGGGTTGAAACAGGGGATCAAAAACTTTCGGCCGCTATAAACCAAATCCGGCCGGCACAGAACAATCGGCCGGCCGGATCGGTCATTTACGTTCCGTTGCGTTTATCCCCAGATACCCCATCCAAAGGATGCTGTAAAGAGGATCGAAAAAACAACCAGGATAATCATCCACATGTCTTCCGGTTTCATGTCTGTACCTCCTCAGTTTGTAGGCGGAAACCGCGCAGCATCAGGCTTCCTTGATCACGATGTTGGTTTCCTTGTCGGCCCGCTCGATCTGGGCCTCGGTGGTGGTGGCCATCTCGGCCTTGAAACACAGCGCCCACATCATGACGATGCCGATGATCCACCAGGTGATCTGCCAGGACCACAGGGACGGAAAACCGCAGAACGAAAAAGCGGTGTTCCCGAGAATACAGGCCGGACCGATGGCGAAGAAGTACCACACCGGCACGAAGACCTTCATGATACCGCGCCACTTGCGGCCGTTTTCAGAGGGGGCGTCCACGCTGTCCAGCCACTGGCGAATATCGGCCTGCCGGCGGGCCGTCTCCTCGTTGTCCTTGACGCCCAATCCCCGGCACAGATAGGCCACCACGAGGCCGACAAACGTGCCCCAGAAGGCGCAGTGCATGGAAAGCGGGTACTTCCAGACGTAGTAGGTGAGGAACACCGCGATCATGCCGGCCGCCACCCCCAGGGCGGCGCCCACGCCGGGAAAGCGGAAGCCCCATATCACGCCCAGCAGCAGCACCCACATGACGAATCCGAAGGAGGTGGCCAGGGCGCCGAGAATAACTAGGGCCGCCTTGGAGGTCAGTCCGACCCACAGCGCGGCGATGGTCACCACGGTGGCCAGGATGCGGTTTACCCAGATCTGTTCGGCGTGTCCGGCTTCCTGCTTCTTGATGTAGCGCCAGTAGACGTCACGCAGCAAAATAGAGCCGCCCGTGCCGATGTAAGGCGCGGCCGTGGAGTGGATGGCGGCGATGGCGCCCATGAAGACCAGGCCCAGCACGAAGGGCGGCAGGAACTCCTTCATGAGCGTGGGCACCACCGTTGCCTGGTTGACGCTGGCAAAGGCTTTAAGCCCCTCTATCTGGAGTATTTTGCAGCCCATCCCCTGGAAGGCGGTGAAGAAGAACAGGGCGAAGCCGACCACGAAGGTG